>NZ_JBHVJT010000092.1:0-39894 GCF_042798815.1 Kitasatospora sp. NPDC057738
GTGCAGGAGTTTCGCTGAGCCGGCGACGGACGGGAGGGCATGGCGTGGTGGGGGCGCGCTCGGACGGCGCAGCCGACGGCGTGGCGGGGCCCGCCGCGGGTGCGTCCGCGGCGGCCCCGGATGCGGGGCGGTCAGTCGCGGCGCAGACCGCGGTCCAGCGCGGCGATCGCGCTGCCCTGGGCGTCGTCGCCGTCCAGCGACCAGACCATCACCCCGGCCAGGTCGTTCCAGCGCGTGTACCGCGCCTTCTGGGTGAGCACCTCGGCGGTGTCGTAGCTGTAGAAGGTGGTGCCGTCGTACTTCCAGGACGCGCCGTGGTCACGGTCCAGGTAGACCTTGCCCGGCAGCGCGTTGATCTCCTGGTACGAGTGGTCGGGCGCGGCCGCGGTGGCGCTCTGGAAGAGGCCGCCGCGCTTGCCGGGGGCGACGCCGGTCCAGCCGTGGCCGTACAGCGGGGCGCCGAGGACGAGCTGCTCGGAGGGCATCCCGCGCTCCTGGTAGTGCGTCACGGCGGTGTCGGCGCTGCGCCGGCGCGGGTCCGGGTCGGTCGGGTCGGAGTACAGGTTGGCCTGGTGGTTGGCCGGGCCCTTGCCCTCCCACGGACCGTGCAGGTCGTAGGTCATCACGTTCAGCCAGTCCATCGACTCGCTGAGCCGGGGCAGTTCGAGCCGGTCGGCGACGGTCTCGTTGGCGGCCACGGCGGCGGTCAGCAGGTAGTGCTTGCCCTTCCTGCCGCTCAGGGCGTCCAGCTGGTCGCGGAACTCCTGCATCAGCAGGGTGAAGTTGCGGCCGTCCTCGGGCCGGACCACGTTGCCCGCGTCCCCGCCGCCGCCCGGGTACTCCCAGTCGACGTCGATGCCGTCGAAGACGCCCGCGGCCGCGCCCTTGCCGCCCTCCGGGGAGCCGGCCAGGACCGGCACGTCGCCCTTGAGGTAGAGGTCGATGCAGGAGGAGACGAACTTCTTGCGGGCCTCGGGGGTGGCGGCCGCGTCGGAGAAGTACTTGGACCAGCTCCAGCCGCCCAGTGAGATCACCGTGCGCAGCTGGGGGTTCTTCGCCTTGAGCTTGCGCAGCTGGTTGAAGTGGCCCTTCAGCTTCTGGCCCGGGGCGTCGGCCACGCCGTCCACCGACTCGGCCGCGGAGAAGGAGCGCTGGTAGTCGTTGTGGGCGTCACCCTGGCCGGCCTCGTCGCTCTCGAAGCAGGTGCCCTCGGCGGAGACGTTGCCGAAGGCGTAGTTGATGACGGTGAGCCTGGCCGCCTGGCCGGACTCCTGGACCCGCTTGGCGGAGCTGTCGGCGCCCCACTGGGTGAAGTAGCCGACCCGCTGGCCCTTCAGCTTCGGGCCGTGCCGTCCGTCGGCGGCGTTGGCGGTGGCGGGGGCGGCGAGCAGCGCGGCGACGGTGGCGGCGGCGAGCAGGGCTGAGGCGCGAGTGGGCATACCGGACCTGTTCTCTGAAGCGACGTCAAATGGTCTGGACCAGATGAGAGAGAGGTTTAGTCCATCTGCCGTTCACCGCACAAGGGGGCGGGCCCGGTCGGTGCAGCATGCAAAAGAGGGGCCGGACCGCGATGTGCGGTCCGGCCCCTCCTCGGGCCCGTGCGGGACTCGGCCGCCGTGCCCGGTCAGCCGATGAGCCCGGTCAGTTGATGAACCTGATCAGCCGATGAGCGAGCGCAGCACGTACTGCAGGATGCCGCCGTTGCGGTAGTAGTCCGCCTCACCAGGGGTGTCGATGCGCACGACCGCGTCGAACTCGACGTCACCGGCCTTGACCTTGACGGTCTTCGGGGTGCGGCCCTCGTTGAGCTCGGTCACGCCGGTGAAGGAGAAGGTCTCCTCGCCGGTCAGGCCGAGGGACTCGGCGTTCTCGCCCTCCGGGAACTGCAGCGGCAGGACGCCCATGCCGATCAGGTTCGAGCGGTGGATGCGCTCGTACGACTCGGCGATGACGGCCTTGACGCCCAGCAGCGCGGTGCCCTTGGCGGCCCAGTCGCGGGACGAGCCGGAGCCGTACTCCTTGCCGGCCAGGACGACCAGCGGGGTGCCGGCGGCCTGGTAGTTCTGCGAGGCGTCGTAGATGAACGACACCGGCGCGTCGGCCTGGGTGAAGTCGCGGGTGTAGCCGCCCTCGGTGCCCGGCGCGATCTGGTTGCGCAGGCGGATGTTGGCGAAGGTGCCGCGGATCATCACCTCGTGGTTGCCACGACGGGAACCGTAGGAGTTGAAGTCGCGCTTCTCGACACCGTTGGCGGTCAGGTACTGCGCCGCCGGGGTGCCCGGCTTGATGTTGCCGGCCGGGGAGATGTGGTCGGTGGTGACCGAGTCGCCCAGCTTGGCCAGGACGCGGGCGCCGGCGATGTCGGTCACCGGGCTCGGGGTCTTGGCCATGCCCTCGAAGTACGGGGGCTTGCGGACGTAGGTGGACTCGGCGTCCCACTCGAAGGTGTTGCCGGTCGGGACCGGGAGCGACTGCCAGCGGTGGTCACCGGCGAAGACGTCCTGGTAGCCCTTGTCGAACATGGCCTCGTCGATGGAGCCGGCGACGGTGTCGGCGACCTCCTGCTCGGACGGCCAGATGTCGGCGAGGAACACGTCGTTGCCGTCGGCGTCCTGACCCAGGGCGTCCTTGGTGATGTCGATGTTCATGTTGCCGGCGAGGGCGTAGGCGACCACCAGCGGCGGGGAGGCCAGGTAGTTCATCTTGACGTCCGGGTTGATCCGGCCCTCGAAGTTGCGGTTGCCGGAGAGCACCGAGACGACCGCGAGGTCGGCCTCGTTGACGGCGGCCGAGACCTCCTCGGGCAGCGGGCCCGAGTTGCCGATGCAGGTGACGCAGCCGTAGCCGACCAGGTTGAAGCCCAGCTTCTCCATGTACGGGAGCAGGCCGGCCTTCTCGTAGTAGTCCATGACGACCTTGGAGCCGGGCGCCAGGGTGGTCTTGACCCAGGGCTTGACGTGCAGGCCCTTCTCCACGGCCTTCTTCGCCAGCAGGGCGGCGCCCAGCATGACGGAGGGGTTGGAGGTGTTGGTGCAGGAGGTGATCGAGGCGATCACGACCGCGCCGTTGTCGATCTCGTAGGACGAGCCGTCGGGGGCGGTGACGGCGGTCGGCTTCGAGGCCTCGGCGGAGTAGGTCGGCAGCGCCTCGGCGAACCGCTCGGCGGCCTCGGCCAGGATCACGCGGTCCTGCGGGCGCTTCGGGCCGGAGATCGACGGGACGACGGTGGAGACGTCCAGCTCCAGGTACTCGGAGTAGACCGGCTCGTGCGACGGGTTGTGCCAGAGACCCTGCTCCTTGGCGTACGCCTCGACCAGGGCGAGCTGCTGCTCGTCGCGGCCGGTGAGCTTCAGGTAGTTGATGGTCTCGGCGTCGATCGGGAAGATCGCGCAGGTCGAACCGAACTCCGGCGACATGTTGCCGATGGTGGCGCGGTTGGCCAGCGGGATGGAGCCGATGCCGTCGCCGTAGAACTCGACGAACTTGCCGACCACACCGTGCTTGCGCAGCATCTCAGTGATGGTGAGCACCAGGTCGGTGGCGGTGGTGCCGGCCGGCAGCTCGCCGGTCAGCTTGAAGCCGACGACGCGCGGGATCAGCATGGAGACCGGCTGGCCGAGCATGGCGGCCTCGGCCTCGATGCCGCCGACGCCCCAGCCCAGCACGCCCAGGCCGTTGACCATGGTGGTGTGCGAGTCGGTGCCGACGCAGGTGTCCGGGTAGGCCTGGCCGCCGCGGACCATGACGGTGCGGGCCAGGTGCTCGATGTTCACCTGGTGGACGATGCCGGTGCCCGGCGGGACGACCTTGAACTCGTCGAAGGCGGTCTGGCCCCAGCGCAGGAACTGGTAGCGCTCCTTGTTGCGGCCGTACTCGATCTCGACGTTCTGGGTGAACGCGTCCTTGGTGCCGAACTTGTCGGCGATGACCGAGTGGTCGATGACCAGCTCGGCCGGGGCCAGCGGGTTGATCTTGGCCGGGTCGCCGCCCAGCTCCTTGACGGCCTCGCGCATGGTGGCGAGGTCGACCACGCACGGCACGCCGGTGAAGTCCTGCATGATCACGCGGGCCGGCGTGAACTGGATCTCCTGGCTCGGCTGGGCGTTCTCGTCCCAGGCGCCGAGGGCGCGGATGTGGTCGGCGGTGATGTTCGCGCCGTCCTCCGTGCGGAGCAGGTTCTCCAGCAGCACCTTGAGGCTGTACGGCAGCCGCTCGGAACCCTCGACGGCGGAGAGCTTGAAGATCTCGTACGACTCGTCGCCCACCTGCAGCGAGCTGCGGGCGTCGAAGCTGTTCGCGGACACGACTGACTCCTTCTGGGTGCTTCGTGCGATATCCGGCCGTCACGCGGTGGTAAGGTCACCCTTACTTAGGCTGACCTTGCCCGCACCGCCGGCGAGCGCCTCTCGGCAAGTATCTTGATGTCGAGATATATCGTAAAGGGCAGTTATCTCGATGTCGAGATAAACCATAGTGCATGCCGTGGCTCACCGGTCGTCCGGGCCGCGCCGCTTGCGCTCCAGCCTGATCAGCCACACCGCACCCGCCACGACAGCCGCCGCCACCAGCAGCACCACCACAAGCTCACCACCGGAACCGCCGGTCGGCGAGGGGGCGATGTCGGCCAGCCGGATCGTCGTCACTCTTCCTCCTCCGTTCGCGCCCGGTTCACTCCCGGGCCCAGAACCAGCATCAGCAGCACCGGGAACTCCAGATAGGCGTGGTAACTCGCCAACGCGGCGTACACCGACCGGCCCCGGGTGTAATCCACGGCGAACAACAGGGCCAGCAGCAGCCCCAGGACCGCGCCCAGCCCCCAGGGCCGCACCCCGCGCAGCCCCGGCACCCGGGCGTCGAAGCGCTCCGCCGCCTCCGGCGCGTACCGCGGCAGGAACCACACCCAGACCACGTAGTGCATCGACTGGAGGAAGGCGAACACCGCCAGGAAGCGCAGCCCCGCCTGCGGCGTCAGCAGGGCCGGCGGGGTGTACGCCGCCGCCAGCCGGTCCGTCCAGCCACCGGGGCGCTGGGACAGCAGCCCGTCCAGCAGACCGCTCAACAACAGGGCCGGCACCAGCAGCACCCAGGCCGACTGCAACACCAGGAACGCCGCACGGCCCCGCGCCAGCCGGCGCGACCATTCGGCCAGGAACAGCAGCGGCACCACGTTGTGCAGATGGGCCAGCCCCACGAAGTGGTACGCGGGAAACGCCAGCGAGGCCGCGCCGGCCACCCCCAGCAGCACCACGCCCGCGAGCAGCAGCCGGGGACGGCCGCGCAGCCCGTACCGGCAGGCCGCCGCCAGCAGGCCGTACGCGAGCAGGATCTCCGCCGACTGGGCGGCCCGCGAAGGCGGCAGCAGGCGGCACAGCACGATGCCGGTCACCAGCGCCAGCAGCAGCCGCAGCAGCGGGCCGGTCAGCACGGCGGCGAAGCGGCCGGCCACGTAGCGCAGCTCCAGCACGTTGTGCAGCAGGCCGAAGACGGCCAGGCCCAGCACCGCCAGGCCGGTCGGCGCCCGCAGCGCCAGTGCCAGGGCGAGGACGGCCGACAGGGCGAAGCCCGCGAACGGCGCGACGCCGGGCCGGGCGGCCGGGCCGGGCGCGGGCCAGGCGGCTCCCCCGGTTCCTGCGGTGCCTGCGGTTCCGGGGGCGCCGGGGACGCCGGTGGCGCCGGTGGCGCCCGTGGTCGCGCCCGCGCTCGTGGTCGCCATGCTCCCCCTCTCCGTGGCACGATCCCCGCCGTGCGCTACCCGGTGGCCCTCGCCCTGACCCTGCTGACCGAGACGCCCATCTACACGGCCGCCCTCGTCCGCGTCGGGCGGGTCCGACCCGGGCGGGAGGAAGCGGCAGCCGTCCTGGTCAACCTGGTGACGCACCCGCTGCTCTGGTGGACCCTCCGGCACTGGACCGACGGGCCGGCGGCAGCGTACTGGACGGGCTTCACGCTCGGCGAGGCCGCGGTCTGCGCCGTCGAGGCGCTGCTGCTGCGCCCGCTCGTTGGGCTCCGCCCGCGCGACCCGCTGCCCTGGCTCGCCGCCGGCACCGCCAACGCCGCCTCGCTGCTGGCCGGCCTGCTGATCCTGTCCTGACCGCCGCCCCGTCCCCGCCCCGCCCCCGCCCGTGAGGCGGCTTCCGGGCCCCGGCATCCGGCCGGGCGGGGCAGGCACGGCGCCCACCTCGTCACGGGGCGTGAGGGGACGACAGGGATCCGCGGGACGCGCCCGCGGGCCGCCCCGGTACCGTGGCCGGTGACTCGACGTGCGGAAACGGGCAGGGGCCGACAGATGATCGTGGTGGACGCATCCGCGCTGGTACTGGCGCTCGCCGACCAGGGCCCGCGCGGGATCCGGGCCCGCGCGGAACTCGCCTCCGGCGGCGAATGGGTGGCGCCCGAGCACATAGTCATCGAGGTGATGCAGTCGCTGCGCGGGCTCTACCTGGCCAAGGAACTGACCGCCGAACGGGTCGCCGAACTCACCGGGGAACTCGCGGCGGTGACGATCCGCAAGGTCGAGGTGGCGCCGCTGCTCGGCCGGATCTGGGAGCTCAAGGACAACCTCACCCCGGACGACGCCGCGTACGTCGCGGTCGCCGAGCGGTACGGGGTGCCGCTGGTCACCGCCGATCTGCGGCTGATGCGGGCCAGCGGGCCGCGCTGCGAGATCCGGGGGATCCGGCGCGACTGAGCCGCCACGGGCCGGGTGTCCTCGGAGCCCCGGCCGCGTTAGCAGGGCGACCCCCGCCCCGCCCGTGGAAGGCCCCGTCCCGATGACCGCTCCGCTCGCCGCCGCCCTGCTGCCACTGGCCCTGCTCGTCCCCGCCACCTCGCCGGTCTCGGTCGTCGACGCCGACTTCGACCCGGCCACCGCCTTCGTCCCGCCGACCGCCATCAGCTACGCCAGCGACCTGGTGCCGTACGGCTCGCACGTTCGGATCGTCACCGACCGCTCGCTGCCCGGGCGGACGGTGCTCACCCTGACGGCCTCCGGGCTCGCCCCCGGCCACGAGTTCCCGGTGCACCTGCACACCGGAGGCTGCGGGGCCGACCCGGCCTCCTCCGGGCCGCACTACCAGGACGAGGTCGACCCGGTGCAGCCGTCCAGCGACCCGGTGTACGCCAACGAGCGCAACGAGCTGCGGCTGGTGCTGCGCACCGACGGGCGGGGCGCGGGCAGTGCCAGCACCGCGGTGGCCTGGCAGCCGCGGCCGGGCGAGGCCCGCTCGCTGGTGCTGCACGCGGGCACCCCGGCCGGCCCGCACGCGGCGGGCGACCGGGTGGCCTGCGTCAAGCTGGACGGCTGAGGCCGGGCGCCGAGCCGAGCCGGCCCCGGCCCGGCGGCCTCCGCGGCCTTCGGGCCGGGTCGGGTCGGGGCCAGTCAGGGCCGGTCAGGAGCCCAGGGTCGCGACCAGCACCGCCTTGATGGTGTGCAGCCGGTTCTCGGCCTGGTCGAACACGATGGAGTGCGCCGACTCGAACAGCTCGTCGGTGCACTCCAGCTCGGTCATGCCGGTCGCCTCGTGCATCTGCCGCCCGACCACCGTGCCGAGGTCGTGGAAGGCGGGCAGGCAGTGCAGGAACTTCACGTCCGGGTTGCCGGTGGCCCGGACGGTGTCCATGGAGACCTGGTACGGCTTGAGCAGCTCGATCCGCTCGGTCCAGACCTCCTTGGGCTCGCCCATCGAGACCCAGACGTCGGTGTAGAGGAAGTCGGCACCGGCCACGCCCTCGGCCACGTCCTCGGTCAGGGTGATCCGGGCGCCGGTCGTCCCGGCCAGGGCCTGCGCCGACTTCTGCACCTCCTCGGTGGGCCAGAGCGCGCGCGGGGCGACGATCCGGATGTCCATGCCGAGCAGGGCGCCGGTGACCAGCAGCGAGTTGCCCATGTTGGAGCGGGCGTCGCCGAGGTAGGCGAGGGCGACCTCGGACAGCGGCTTGGCGGTGTGCTCGGTGACGGTGAGCACGTCGGCCAGCATCTGGGTGGGGTGCCACTCGTCGGTCAGGCCGTTCCAGACCGGGACGCCGGCGTACTCGGCCAGCTCCTCGACGACCTCCTGGCCGTGGCCGCGGTACTCGATGCCGTCGAACATCCGGCCGAGCACCCGCGCGGTGTCCTTGATGGACTCCTTGTGGCCGATCTGCGAGCCCGCGGGGTCCAGGTAGGTGGTGGTGGCGCCCTGGTCGTGGGCGGCGACCTCGAAGGCGCAGCGGGTGCGGGTGGAGGTCTTCTCGAAGATCAGCGCGATGTTCTTGCCGCGCAGCCGGGGCTGCTCGGTGCCCGCGTACTTCGCCGCCTTGAGCGTGGCGGCGAGGTCCACCAGGAAGCGGAACTCCTGGGGCGTGAAGTCGAGCTCCTTGAGGAAGTGCCTGTTCCGGAGGTTGAAGGCCATGCCGGGCTCCTGGGGTGACGGGACTACGGGAAAGCGGCAAGTCTATACGATGCTCGGAATTTCTATACAGAGGCGGGCCGGAGAAGGGGAGCCCACGGGGAGCTCCCCTCCTCCGGCGCCACCCTCACAGCCGCGGGTCGACCGGCTCCGACTCCAGCGCGAGCACCGCGAAGACCGGCTCGTGCACCCGCCACAGCGGCTCCCCCGCCGCCAGCCGGTCCAGCGCCTCCAGGCCCAGCGCGTACTCGCGCAGCGCCAGCGAGCGCTTGTGGCCCAGCGCGCGCAGGCGCAGCCGGTCGAGGTGCTCGGTGTAGTCCGGACCGTAGATGATCCGCAGGTACTCCCGGCCGCGCACCTTCACGCCGGGCTGCACCAGGCCGCCCGGCCGGCCCTCGCCGCGCGAGGTGCGCACCAGCGAGGCCAGCGGCTTGACCACCATGCCCTCACCGCCCGCCGCGGTCAGCTCCTCCCACCAGGCGGTGGCCGCGGCCGTCGAGGCCTCGTCCTCGGTGTCCACCAGGATCCGGCGGGTGCGGTGCAGCACCGGCTCCCTCCGGGGCTCCGGGCGCTCCTGGTGCTCCGTGCCGTCGGCGGAGTCGGGCGCGCCAGGCCCGTCGGACGCGCCAGGCCCATCGGGCGCGTCGGCGGCCACCAGGCGGTCGATCCAGGCCAGGTGCTCGTCGTGCGGGCGCACCGCGAGGTTCGCCCCCTCGGCCGCGAGCAGCTGGAACGGCGCGAGCCGGATGCCCGACAGGCCCTCGGTCGGCCAGCAGTAGCGCCGGTACGCCTCGGTGAACGCCCGCGCGTCGGCCGCGCGCTGCCGCTGGCGGGCGGTCGGACCGGCCAGGTCCAGGCCCCGCCCGGCCGCCCGCTCCAGCGCGGACAGCACCTCCGGCAGGGCGGCGCCCGCCGCCGCGCCGACCGCCGCGTACTGGCGGCGCAGCAGCTCCACCGCCTTCAGCGACCAGGGCATCAGCTCGGCGTCCAGCAGCAGCCAGTCGGTGCCCAGCTCCTCGAACAGCCCGGAACGCTCGGCGGCCGCCCGGACCCGGTCGAGCACGGCGCCGGTCAACTCCTCGTCGGCGAGGAAGGCACGGCCGGTCCGGGTCCAGATCGCGCCGGGGCCGGCCACGCCGAAGCGGCGCTCCAGCGCGGCCCCGTCCCGGGCGACCAGCAGCACCGCGCGCGAGCCCATGTGCTTCTCCTCGCAGACCAGGTGCCGCACGCCGTCCGCCCGGTAGCCGAGGAAGGCCTCCTCCGGGTGCTCCAGGTAGCCCTCCCGGCGGGAGGTGGCGCTCGGCGCCATCGTCGGCGGCAGGTAGGCGAGCAGCCGCGGGTCCAGCGCGAAGCGGCTCATCACCTCCAGCGCGGCGGCCGCGTTCTCCTCCCGCACGGCCACCCGCCCGTGCAGCCCGGTCTCGACGGTCCGGCGCCCGGCCACGTCGGCGAGGTCCAGCGGACGGCCCTCGCGGGCGCCCGGCGCGTCGGTGATCAGCGGGCGGACCGGGGCGTACCACTCGCGCTCGGCCTCGACGCTCACCAGCTCGCGTTCCGGGTAGCGCAGCGCGGTCAGACTGCCGCCGAAGACGCAGCCGGTGTCCAGGCAGACGGTGTTGTTGACGAAGCTCGCCGACGGCACCGGGGTGTGGCCGTAGACCACCAGCGCCCGGCCCCGGTACTCCTCCGCCCACGGGTAGCGCACCGGCAGGCCGTACTCGTCGGTCTCGCCGGTGGTCTCCCCGTACAGCGCGTGCGAGCGGACCCGGCCGGAGTTGCGGCCGTGGTACCTCTCCGGCAGGCCGGCGTGGCAGACCACCAGGGCGCCGCCGTCCAGCAGGTAGTGGCTGACCAGGCCGCGCATGAACGCGCGGGCCTCGGCCCGGAACTCCTCGCTCTCCCCGGCCAGCTGGTCCAGCGACTCCTGGAGGCCGTAGGCGACGTTGACCTTCTTGCCGTCCAGCGCCCGGCCGAGCTTGTTCTCGTGGTTGCCCGGCACGCAGAGCGCGTGGCCGGCCGCCACCATGCCCATCACCAGGCGCAGCACGCCCGGGGTGTCCGGGCCGCGGTCGACCAGGTCGCCGACGAAGACGGCGGTGCGGCCCGCGGGGTGCGCGGCGTCCACCGGGCGGCCCCCGGCGTCCCGGGTGAGGGTGTAGCCGAGCCTGGTCAGCAGGGTCTCCAGCTCGGAGCGGCAGCCGTGGATGTCGCCGACGATGTCGAACGGGCCCGTGAGGTGGCGCAGGTCGTTGTAGCGCTTCTCCAGCTCGACCCCGGCCGCCGCCACCTCGGCCTCGCCGCGCAGGACGTGCACCTTTCGGAAGCCCTCTCGCTCCAGACCCCGGAGGGAACGGCGCAGCTCGCGGTGCTGGCGGGGGATCACGTGGGCCGGCAGCCGACGGTCCGGGCGGGAGCGGTTGCGCTCGGCGCACACCCCCGGCGGGACGTCCAGGACGATCGCGATCGGCAGCACGTCGTGCTCGCGGGCGATCGCGACCAGCTGACGGCGGGCCTCGGGCTGGACGTTGGTGGCGTCCACGACGGTCAGCCGGCCGGCCGCCAGGCGCTTGCCGACGATGTAGTGCAGGACGTCGAAGGCCTCGGCGGAGGCGGACTGGTCGTTCTCGTCGTCGGCGACCAGGCCCCGGCAGAAGTCGGAGGAGATCACCTGGGTGGGCAGGAAGTGGCGACGGGCGAAGGTGGACTTGCCCGCCCCGCTGGTGCCGATCAGGACGACGAGGGAGACGTCGGTGACGGGGAGGCGGCGGGGGGTGGTGCTCTCCGCGTGGTCCTGGCCCTGGTCGTCGCCAGGGGTGTCGGTCGTGTCATCGGTCATCGGGGCTCGCCTCCTTCGGGCGTCGTGGTCGCGGTGAACAGGGCCAGCTGGGTCGGGGCGCCGACCTCCTCGTCCTCCGGGCCGACCGGGCGCAGCTCCACGGTGTAGCCGTACGCGGCGGCGACCTTCCCGGCCCAGGCGCGGAACTCGGCCCGGGACCACTCGAAGCGGTGGTCGGCGTGCCGGACGGCGCCCGCCGGCAGGCTCTCCCAGCGGACGTTGTACTCGGCGTTCGGCGTGGTGACCACGACCGTCCTCGGCCGGGCGGCGCCGAACACCGCGTACTCCAGCGCGGGCAGCCGCGGCAGGTCCAGGTGCTCGATCACCTCGCACAGCACCGCCGCGTCGAAGCCCTTGAGCCGTGCGTCGGTGTAGGTGAGCGCTCCCTGTACCAGCGCCACCCGGGCCGCCTGACGCTCCGGCAACCGCTCCAGGCCCAGCTTACGACTCGCCGCCCGCAGCGCCCGGACGGAGACGTCCACGCCGAGGATCCCGGTGAACCGGGGGTCCTTGAGCAGCTCGCCTATCAACTCGCCCTGGCCGCAACCGAGATCGGCGACACGGGCGGCACCGCTCTCACGCAGCGCGGTGAGGATCGCGGCGCGGCGCCGCTCGGCGAGGGAGGGCTGCCGGGGCTCCGACTGCTCCCCGACCTCCTCCTCGGCCCGGACCTCCGCCCCGGGCCCGACCTCCTCCTCGGGCCGGTCGTCGACCGCGTTGTCGATCTCCTCGACCTCGCGGTCGTCGGCCTCCGCCAGCCGGGCCAGCTCCAGGCGCTCCATCGCGGCCCGGGCCAGCGACCAGCGCCGGGCCAGGTAGCGGCGGGTGATCAGGGCGCGCTCCGGGTGCGCCGCCAGCCAGCCCTGGCCGGCGGCGAGCAGCTTGTCCACCTCGTCCGGGGCGACCCAGTAGTGCTTGGCACCGTCCAGCACCGGCAGCAGCACGTACAGCTGCTGGAGCGCGTCGGCGAGCCGTACCGTTCCGGAGGAGAGCGCGATCCGCACGTAGCGGGACTCGCCCCACTCGGGGAACGACTCGTCCAGCGGGATGGCCGTCGCCTCGACCTGCCAGCCCAGCGGTTCGAACAGCCGGACCACCAGGGCCGGGCCGCCGCCGTCACCCGCACCGTTGGCGGGCACGGCGGGCAGGTCGATGCGCAGCGGACGGGCCCGCCCGGGCAGTTCGGGCCGGGCCGGGCAGGCGCCCTTCATCGCGGACCGGAACACCGTCCGCAGCGCCACCGCGAGCAGCGAGGACGCCGCGTACGGGCGGTCGTTGACGTACTGGGAGAGCGCGAAGTCGGGCGAGCCGCCGCGCCCCCTGCCGTCGCCCCGGCCCTTGCGGACCAGTGCGATCGGGTCGATGTCCAGCAACAGCACCGCGGTGCAGACCTCGTCCCCCGCCTCGGGGTAGAAGACGTGCGCCTCGCCGTGCGACGTGGTGAACCGCTGGACCTTGTCGGGGTGCTTGTGCAGCAGGAACCCGAGGTCCGCGGCCGGGTCCTCGGCGCTGCCGGTGGTGGAGATCGACATGAACACCCGCTGAAGTATTGCCCAGCGCCGGGGCGGCGAGCACCGGGTTTTCCCGCCCCGCGGACCGCCGACCAGCAGGTCCGACGGGTGTGTCCGCCCGGCGGGCGTGTTCGGCACCGGGGCCCCGCATTGGTTAACGTGCACGGTGTGACTGCTGAATCCACCTCGCTCGAATCCACCTCCCCGGCGAACGGCGCCGTGGCCGCCGGTCTGGCCACCATCGCCGCCGACGGCACCGTCCTCGACACCTGGTTCCCCGCCCCCGTGCTGGCCGCCGAGCCCGGCCCGGCCGGCACCGTCCGCCTGACCGCCGAGCAGGCCGAGGCCGAGCTCGGCGCCGGCGCGGCCGAGGCGCTGCGCGCCGACGCGCGCCGTGGCGTCGAGGTGGTCGCCGTGCGCACCACCATCGCCTCGCTGGACGAGAAGCCGCTCGACACCCACGACGTGTACCTGCGGCTGCACCTGCTCAGCCACCGTCTGGTCAAGCCGCACGGCCAGAACCTGGACGGCGTCTTCGGCCTGCTGGCCAACGTCGCGTGGACCAGCATCGGCCCCGTCCCGGTGGACAAGGTCGAGCAGGCCCGCCTGGCCGTGCGCGCCCAGGGCGGCCAGCTGGCCGTGTACGGGATCGACAAGTTCCCGCGGATGACCGACTACGTCGCCCCGACCGGTGTGCGCATCGCCCACGCCGACCGCGTCCGGCTCGGCGCGCACCTGGCCGTCGGCACCACCGTGATGCACGAGGGCTTCGTCAACTTCAACGCCGGCACCCTGGGCACCTCCATGGTCGAGGGCCGGATCAGCGCGGGCGTCGTCGTCGGCGACCACAGCGACATCGGCGGCGGCGCCTCGATCATGGGCACCCTGTCCGGCGGCGGCAAGCAGGTCGTCTCGGTCGGCGAGCGCTGCCTGCTCGGCGCCAACGCGGGCATCGGCATCTCGCTCGGCAGCGACTGCGTGGTCGAGGCCGGCCTGTACGTGACCGCCGGCACCCGGGTCACCACCCCGGACGGCACGGTGGCCAAGGCCGTCGAGCTGTCCGGCCAGGACAACCTGCTGTTCCGCCGCAACTCGCAGAGCGGCGCGGTCGAGGTCATCGCCCGCTCCGGCTCCTGGGGCGGCCTGAACGCCGACCTGCACGCCCACAACTGACCTGCGGGCAGCGACTGTCGGGGTCCGGCGCCGGGCGGCGCCGGGCCCCGCTCGTGTCCCGGGGCCGCTCGCGCCTCGGGGTCCGCTCCCGTCCCGGCGTCCGTTCCCGTCCCCGGCGTCCGTTCCGTCTCCGGCGTCCGGCCGCGGGTGGGATCCGGCCGCGGGTGGAGCGGCCCACCCGTGCGGACCTCAGGGCTTGCGGTGGCGCCCCGGTGCCTTCCTCGGCCGCCGCACCGAGCGCCCGGGCCGCGGTGCGCCGCCGCCCTCGATGCCGTGGAGGATCCGCTGAGCGGCGGCGTAGTCCTCGGCCACCGTCTCCGGCAGCCACTGGTAGCCGTCCCAGCGCACGATCAGCCTCGGTTCGCCCGGCGCCACATGGGCGCCCCGCTGCCGCCCGTCCATCAGCCGTACGGCCCGCAACTGCCCGACCGGCCACAGCCGTTGCTCCCACCTGGCCGCCCACGACGCCAGCGGTTCCTCCTCGTCCATCGCCCCAGTCCGGCCTCCCTCAGCCGTCGCCCGACACTCGCGTCACCCGACCGGGCGATGTGCGTTTCGGCCCCTCC
Organism: Kitasatospora sp. NPDC057738; assembly: GCF_042798815.1. NCBI lineage: Bacteria > Bacillati > Actinomycetota > Actinomycetes > Kitasatosporales > Streptomycetaceae > Kitasatospora > Kitasatospora sp. NPDC057738. Next base: position 14,474 of record NZ_JBHVJT010000092.1, read on the forward strand.
GCTCCCTCCTTCCGCAACCCGCTCCCTTCGCCGCCGCCGGCTCACGAACTCCTGAGGACCACCAGCCGCTGGGTGGCCCTGGTCATCGCGACGTAGCGGTCGACCGCACCCTCGACCCCACCGCCGAACGCCTCCGGATCCACCAGGACGACCAGGTCGAACTCGAGTCCCTTGGACAGCTCCGGGGTCAGCGACCGGACCCGCGGCCGCGCCTCGAACCCGGGGGCGCCGATCACACAGGCGATCCCCTCGGCGTGGTCGGCGAGCCAGCCGTCCAGGACGGCGTCCAGCTCCGCCACCGACCCGTGCACGACGGGGATGCCGCTGCTGCGGACGGAGGTCGGCACGTTGGCGTCCGGCAGCGCGGCCCGGATCGCGGGCTCGGCCTCGGCCATGACCTCTTCCGGTGTCCGGTAGTTGATGCTCAGCGAGGCCACCGTGGTCCGGTCGAGCCCGATCCGCTCCAACCGCTCCTGCCAGGACTCCGTGAAGCCGTGCCTGGCCTGCGCCCGGTCCCCGACGATGGTGAAGCTCCGGGACGGGCAGCGCAGCAGCAGCATCTGCCACTCGGCGTCGGTCAGCTCCTGGGCCTCGTCCACCACGATGTGCGCGAACGGCCCGGCGAGCGGTTCCGGGTCGGCGACGGGCAGGGCCGTCTCGTCGACCAGGGTGTCCTGGAGGTCGCGGCCGCGCAGCATCGTCACCGCGCCCTCGCCGTCGTCGTCGGCCTGCAGCAGGTCGCCGATGACGTCGGCCATCCGCGCGCGCTCGGCGGCGGCCGCGGCCTCCCGCCGACGCCGGCGCCGGTCCGCCTCCGGATCGCCCAGCCGCTGCCGGGCCGCGTCCAGGAGCGGCAGGTCGGACACCGTCCAGGCCTGGGGCGCGTCCTTGCGCTGGAGCCTGCGGACGTCCTCGGCTGCGAGCCAGGGCGCGCACATCCGCAGGTAGGCGGGCACCGACCAGAGGTCGCCGACCAGCTCGGCCGCGTCGAGCAGCGGCCAGGCCCGGTTGAGCGTCTCGACCAGCTCCCGGTCCTGCCGCAGCGACCGGCGGAACAGCTCGGGCGAGACCCCCTCGTCCTCGTCCAGCTTGTGCATCAGGATCGTGGCCAGCTCCTCCCAGATCTGCTCGCGGGCCTCGTTGTGCGGGGTGCCCGGGTCCGGCGCGTCGAACGCGTCGGACCAGTCCTCGGCGCTCAGCCAGAGGTCGGCCCAGTGGGTGGTGACCTCCAGCCCCTCGGTGGGCGGCTCCTCGTAGAACCGGACGGCCTTCTCGATCGCCCTCACCATGTCGGCCGAGGACTTCAGCCGGGCCGCCTCCGGGTCGGCCTCGGCCCCGGCCTTCGCCCCTTCGGCGACGAGGTCCCGCACGGTGCAGGTGCGCACCCCCTCCTCGCCGAGGCTCGGCAGGACGTCGGCGACGTAGGCCAGGTAGGGCTGGTGCGGGCCGACGAACAGCACCCCGCCCCGCCGGTGGCCGAGCCGGGGGTCGGAGTAGAGCAGGTACGCGGAGCGGTGCAGGGCGACGACCGTCTTGCCGGTGCCCGGGCCGCCGTCCACCACCAGGGCGCCCCGGGAGCCGGCCCGGATGATGGCGTCCTGGTCGACCTGGATGGTGGCCAGCACGTCCCGCATCCGGGCCGACCGGCCGCCGCCCAGGCCGGCGATGAACGCGGACTGGTCGTCCAGCGCGGCGTGCCCCTCCAGGGCCTCGGCGGTGAACACCTCGTCCCAGTAGTCGGCGATCCGGCCACCGGTCCAGCGGTACCGGCGCCGGCTCACCAGGCCCATCGGATCGGCGTGGGTGGCCCCGAAGAACGGCTCGGCCGCGGGCGAGCGCCAGTCGACCAGCAGCCGTCGCCCCGCGCTGTCGGTGAGGCCGAGCCGCCCGATGTAGACCGGCTCCGGGTCGTCGGCGAGGACGACCCGGCCGAGGCACAGGTCCAGGCCGAAGCGGCGCAGGGCGCGCAGCCGACCGGTCAGCCTGTGCACCTCGATGTCCCGGTCCATCGCCTCCCGGCCGAGGCCGCCCGGCGCGCGGCGCAGCGCGTCGAGGCGGCCGGACAGGCCAGTGATCGCCTCTTCCAGGCTCTCCGCGACGGCCGCGAAGTGCCGCTCGTCCTCGCCGATCAGTGCCGGGTCGGCCTTGGCGGCGAGGCGGGCGGGAAGGTCGAACGCACTGGTGGTCCGGCTGTTCATGGCATCAGCTCCGATCTGAGGCCTGCGATTGTGCGCCAGCACGGGGGCCTTGCCGCAAGACCCCCCGTGCGCTATACGTTGAGAGTGGCAAGGGGTGGGTTCTCCCCCTGGTCGTCCCGGTTCATCCCCGGCTCCTGTCCGGGCATGTCGACCACGCCGCGCTCCGCATCATCGGTCGCATCCCCGCTCCGCGACGCCCGGGGCCCGCTCCGCAACGCGCCCGGGGCCGTTCCGCGCCTAGCCGAGGCGGCACCGCGACGGCAACCCCGGCTCACCCGGGAGGCTTACCCCTCAGCGGAGTTGGACCGCATCGGGTGGTGTCCGGGTGACGGCGTCCGGAGCGGTTCGTTGGGTGCTACGGCGGGGGTGGGTGCCCCGGTGGCGGGCGACTGCCGCCTCCCGCCGTGCGGTCCGAGCCACCGTCGGCCGCTCCACACCGCACCACCGATGCGAAGAGGTCCCGTCATGTCCGAACCATCTGCCACGCCGCAGTTCCCGAGCAGCCCGACGGGCTCGGCCGACGGCACCTCGGCCGGACCCGCCAGCCCCAAGAGCCTGCTGGAGCAGATGCAGGAACTGCTCGCCTCCGTCTCCGCGGACCTCGCCGAACTCCAGGGCTCCGTCCCCGGGAGCGCCGACTCCACCGCCTACCCGACCGGCACGGACACCTCCGAGACCTCGGACACGCAGGGCACCCGGTAGCCCTCCACCGGTTCCTCCTCGGCCGGCCCGCCCTCACCGGGCGGGCCGCCGCCGGAGGGCGAGCCGCCGCGGCTCCCGGCACCGGCGCCGCTACCGCCCGACGGAGCGGTGTCGCCCGGCGGGCCGAGCCGGACCACCAGTAACGGCGCCCCGCCGCCGACCTGCTCCCGCTCCCGCTCGGCCCCACCGAGCGCCGCGGGCTGCGCCTCCCCGGCCCGGACCGCCGCCTCACGCAGCCGTACGGTGAGGTCCTTGCACTCCGACACCGCGTCCACACCGTCGATGCACGTCCAGTAGAGGCTCTCGGTGTCCGCCCCGCAGGCGAGCACCACCAGCGTCTCGCCGACGTCCCGGAGCAATCCGTCCAGCGCCCCCAGGGCCGGCGCCAAGTCCCCCAGGTCGGTGAGCCGCGCGGCCCGGCCCCCGCTCACCAGGGCGGCCCGGACGACGGAGCGGTCCAGGCAGACCGCCGCGTGCGCCCCGGCCTCGGACAGCTGCTGCCCCAGCCCGGTCAGCTCCTCGTCCTCCGACTCCGCCAGCCTGGCGCCCACCGCCTCGGTGAGCAGCGCGGCCTGCCGCGCCTCGGCCAGCACGTCCGGTACGTGCCTGGCCTCGGCCAGGGCGTGCCGGGCCGTCTTGATCAGTCGCAGCGCCTCCATGGCCACCGCTCCCCTCGCTCGCTGTCGCCGTCGACCCGGGCCGCCGGGAGGGGCGGTCCGAGGGGTGACGGCTGGTCACGGCGAAAGCGTGCGAGGAAGAGCGCGGACGCGCATCCACGGTGTCAGAAGCTGTGGAAAAGTCGGGGGCTGTGGATGAATTCCTTCCCTCACAAGGGTTGGTCGTCCACGTCCGAGTTGACGCCGAGCACATTTTCATCGGCGCCGACCGCGTGTTCACCGCCGCCGACCGCGTTTTCCCCGCCGGCGACCGCGTGCTCACCGCTGTCGACCGCGCCCTCCGGCGCCGGGAAGCGGAGTTCGTTCCGCTCGATCTTGGCCGCCAGGGCCTCCAGCGGATCCACCCCGACCGCGGTGCAGAACTGCAGCAGGTACGCCAGCACGTCCGCGACCTCGTCGTGCACCCGGTGCGCGCGGTCCGGGTCGGACATCACCGCGCCGGCCTGCTCGGGCGTCAGCCACTGGAAGATCTCCAGCAGCTCCCCCGCTTCCACGCTCAACGCCGCCGCCAGGTTCTTCGGGGTGTGGAAGGGCTCCCACCGCCGGGCCGCCGCGAAGTCCACCAGCCGCTGCCGCAAGGCCTCAACGGTGGGCTCCGCCGGCCCCGTCACTCGTTCGCTCACCCCTCCAGGTCTACCGCATCAAGACCCGCCGCCCCACCGTCCACCGGAAACGCCCCGCTGCCGGCCGGAGCTCCCGCGAGCCCGGCCGGCCCCTCCGACGCCCCCGCCGGCCCCTCCGTCAACCCCGCCGCCGACCGGCCCGCGCCCGCCGCGGCCCCGTCGTCGGCCCCGTCGCCGGCCCCACCCCCGGCGTCCCCGGCCTCCCCCGCCGCCTCCCCGCGCCCGCCCTGGACCGGCACCCGCGCCGTCTCCGTCCGCAGCACCGTGAACCCCGAGTCGGGATCCCGCCGGCACTCCACCAGCACCATCCCGCCCCCGGGCGTGCCGCCCAGGACCTCCCGCGCCGCCGCCGGCTCCTGCAGGGCCGCGACCACCCGCAGCTGGCGGCGCTCCGCCATGTCCCGGGCCAGCCGCAGCAGTGTGGCGGCCTGCTCCGCGGAGAGCCCCGCGCCCAGGTCCTCGGCCAGCACCGTGAGCTGCCGGTGCGCCCAGGGCACCTCGGCAGCCACGTCGAGGTCGAGCACCCCGGCCCCGGTCAGCAGCACCGCGGCGAAGGCGAGGTGGCGCAGCATGCCGTCGGAGGCCTGGTCGGCCCCGGTGCGTCCGAGGACGCCCTCGTCGAAGACGGCGAGGACCTTCCGCACGCCCGCGCTCTCCCGCTCGGCCAGGGTGAGCCCGAGCAGCGGGTGCGGCGCGGCGGACTGCACCGCGCGCAGCAGCTGCCCGTACCGGCGCGGGCACTCGTTGCTCAGCCGGGCGACGACGGCGGAGATGTTGGCGGCGTTGCCGCGCAGCCGGGCCTGCGGGTCGGCGCGGGCCCAGCCGCGCATCAGTGCGGGGACGGGGTGCAGCGGGAAGACCTCGCGCAGCGCCGTGAGCAGGTCCTCGGTGGCGGCGAGGACGAGGCACTCGCCGGCCGACGAGCCCGCGACCCGCAGCGGCAGCTGCGCGGTGATCATCGTGCCGCTGGGGAACGGCGCCCGGATGTCGCCCTGGCGGGTGTCGTTGTGCCAGCAGACGTTGACCCGCCGGTTGCGGACGTCCTGCTCCCCGGTGTCCATCAGGGTCCGGCCGTCGAGGGTGAGCGACTCCCGGGCGATCCGGACCGGGCCGTCGGTGCGGATCACCACGTCGAGCCGGATCAGGCCGTGCGGCGAGCGGACGGTGCAGCCGAGGATGATCGCGTCCCGCCCGTGCGGCACGCACCCGTCCAGGCCTCCGCGGACGGCCTCGGCGAGCGGACCGGTGCGGTCGGGCAGCCCGTCCAGCGAGTCGGCGATCTCCTCGCCGAGGGCGAGCCGGGAGAGCACGGCCAGCGCATCGAGGGCGTTGGACTTGCCGACCCCGGCGGGCCCGTGCAGCACGGTGAGGGGCGCGAGCGGCAGCACGGCGCGCCGGTAGGACTTGAACGAGGTGAGCCGGAGCTCCTCGACGGTGGGGCGCGGCACGGGCGGCCGGTCGGGCCGTGGGGCGCCCGTTCGGAGGTGGGACGGCCCTGCGGGCCTGGTGGCGTCGCGGTTCACCTGTCGGACGTTAGCCGCAGGCCGACCGGAAGAAACGTGCCTGCGCGGCAGATTCATCCCAACGTGGCGCTCAGCGCCGGTACGCGGCCACCGTCACCGAGGCCGTCACCTCGACCGGCTCCGGCAGTTCCGCGAGCGCGGCACCGAGCCGCTCCGGATCGGTGTGCCAGGCGCTCGGCCCCATGCCGACGACGGTGCGCACGTCCTGCGGGCCGAGCCGCAGGGTGAACTCGACCTCCCGCCGCCCGGCGGGCTCCAGGTACGGTCCGAGCTTCTCGTCGATCCGCCGCTGCTTCTCCTCGTCCACCGACAACAGGCCTAGTGCGTCGACGAGTTCGCGCAGGTGGCGGGCGGTCGGCGAGACCAGCAGCAAGGTGCCGCCGGGGCGCAGCACCCGGCGGATCTCGGGCCCGTTGCGCGGGGCGAACACGTTGAGCATCAGCTCGGCCGAGGCGTCCCGCAGCGGCAGCGGGCGCCAGGCGTCGCACACCACGGCGCCGATCCGGGGGTGTGCCTTGGCGGCGCGGCGCAGCGCGAACTTGGAGATGTCCAGGGCCGCGCCGACCGTGCCGGGCAGGGCGTCCAGGACGTGCGCCAGGTAGTGGCCGGTGCCGGCGCCGAGGTCGGCGACCAGCCCGCCGGGCTCACCGGCGACGACGGCGGAGGCCGCCCGCGCCAGCGCCTCGGCGATCGGCCGGTAGTGCCCGGCGGCGAGGAAGTCCGCGCGGGCCGCGACCATCTCGGCGGTGTCCCCGGTGCCGGTGTGGGCGTCGCCGGCGAGGAGGCTGACGTAGCCCTGCTTGGCGAGGTCGAAGCTGTGCCCGGCCGGGCAGCGCAGGCTGCGGTCGTGCCGGGTGAGGGCCTGCGCGCAGTGCGGGCAGGCCAGGTAGCGCTCGATGTCCTGGAGCAAGGTTCCGTCTTCTCTCGCCGTACGCCCCGGCCGGTCGGGGCGCCAGCCAGCCTAACGACCCCGACGGACCCGCGCCCCGGGCCGCCACCCCGGCCCGGCGCCGACGGGCCCACGCCCCCGGCTACCACCCCGGCCCAGCGCCGACGGGCCCACACCCCGGCCACGTCTGCCGGCCCTACCCCACGCCCCTCCCGAGTCCTGCGAGCGCCCGCCCCGCGGGGCCCCGCCGCGCGCGGTCCTGCCCCGCGAGCACCGGCCCCCGCTGCGCCCCGACCCGCAGCGCCAGCGCCACCAGAGCCTCCGGCGCGCCGGGGCGGCCGCGCACTCCGGGAAAGGCGTTGACGTCCACGATGACCGGCTCGGCGGGCCCGTCGAGCAGGTCGACCCCGTACACGTCGAGCCCGAACACCTCGCCGACGCGCAGCGCGAGCGCGGCCCGCGCGGCGGACGGCTGCCAGTCCTCCGCCCGCCCCGACTTCCCCGTGCCGGTGGCGAGCTCGGACTGCCGCCGGGCCGCGAACACCTGTCCGTCGACCACCCACAGCTTCTGGTCCCAGCCCGTCCCCGGGACGAACGGCTGCGTGACGACCGGCTCCTCGGGCCAGCGCTCGGCGAGTTCGCGCAACCGGGCCGGGCCGTCCACCCGGGCGACCAGGTCGTGCCGCCTGCTGTGCCGGCTCTTGACCACGAACGGGTAGGCCGGATCGGCGAGTTCGCCCAAGCATCCGGCCGCGTCCGTGGCCGCGAAGGGCAGCCCGGCGGCGCGGGCGAGGTCGGCCATCCGCACCCGGTCCTGGCACAGCCCGGTGGCCGCCGCCGAGTTGACCACCGGCACGCCCCGCCGCTCCAGCTCCGCGGCCAGCGCCAGCGCCTGAGGCGTGCGGGCCTTGAGCAGGCAGACGTCGGCGAGCCCGGTCACGGGCCCGGCGGGCGGGACGACCGCCACCTCGTGCCCCCGGCGCACCAGCAGTTCGGCCGCCGAGGCCAGCACCGGATGCCCCGGGTCGCCGGTGATCAGTCCGACCTTCACAGCAACTCCCCCTCGCCGAAGCCGAGTTGACCGTAGGCGTCGCCGCCCGCGGGCACCAGCTCGACCGGCCCCCCGGGCACCAGTTCGGCGGGCCCGCCGGGCACCGACACGGCCGTCCCGCTGCGCGCGAGCCGCAGCACCGCCCGGGAGACCCGGGCCACCGCGTCCGGCACCTGCCGGAAACTCGGGAAGTCGTTGACGTCCACCACCACCGGCCCGTCCGGCCCCAGCAGCACGTCGACCCCGTACAGGTCCAGCCCGAACACCTCGCCGACCTGCGCCACGATCCGCGCGACGCTCCCCGGCAGCGGCACCTGCCGTTCGCGCACGCCCTGCCCCGGGTGCAGCGGGGAGGAACGTTCCGTCGCGAAGAGCTCGCCGTCGACGCAGTACACCTTGAGGTCGGTCCCGGAGTTGGGCACGTACGGCTGGGCGATCAGCAGCCCCTCCCCCGCCAGCTCAGGCCCGACCTCCAGCAGCTGGTCGGGGCTGCGCACCAGCCGGACGGCGCGCCCGGAGCTGCCGTCGGCGGGCTTGACCACGAGCGGGTACTCGGCGGCCGGGATCTCCGCCAGCCGTTCCCAGCGCGCGGCCGCGTACGTCACCGGTACGGGCAGCCCCCGGGTGCGGCCGATGACCGCGGCGAGCGCCTTGTCCCGGACCCCGCGGATCGAGCGCACGTCGTTCACCGTGGTGAGGCCGACGGCGGCGGCCGACTCCAGCAGGGTCAGCCCGGGCCCGCCGGACACGGTCTTGAGCACCCAGGCGTCGTGACTGCCGGCCCGGACCTCCTCGGAGATCGCCAGCAGCGAGTCCCCGGGGCGCAGCACGTCCACCCGGTGTCCCCACGCCGTGAGTTGGCGTGCCACGTCGAGCGGCATGCCGTCGTGCCGGTAGTGTTCCTCCACCAGAAAGCAGAGCCTCATGGGCCTGTCTTCCCCCTTGCCTCGCCTAGTGCAGACGTCCGCCGTCCCCCTCGGCAGAGCTGTAAAGCCTTCAGCATGCACGCTGTGTTCGCACAAGATCGCTGCGAGCGGGTAAGCGTTCGGCAACAATCGGCCCCCGGGGAGACGTCGAGGGGCACCGGGAGGGCGGCGAGGGCCCTGGGACGTGCCCCGGAAATCCGGTGGCACCGCGTCACAGCCCCTGCTTGGATGCACGCCGTGACCCCTGTTGATCATGTTCCCGACCGCCCCCTGCTCGACGAGATCGAGCGCTACTACGACGCCGTGCCGCGCAGCGCCGCCCGCACCGAGGACTTCGGACCGCTGACCCTGTTCGTCCGCGACGGGGGCGGCTGGCCGTACTACGCCCGCCCGGCCCTCGGCCACGGCGGCCCGGCCGCCACCGCCGAGGACGTCCGCCGGGTGCTGGAGCGGCAGCGGGAGCTGGGCGTCCCGGAGGCCTTCGAGTGGGTGGCCGAGCAGACCCCGGAGCTGCGCGCGGCGGTCGAAGCGGCGGGCCTGACGGTGCACGAGCACCCGCTGCTGGTGCTGGGCCCGCAGGACGAAGCGGCCCCGGCGCCCGAGCTGCCGGAGCCGGTGGAGGTCCGGGTGCTGGCGCCGGACGCGCCGGAACTGGCGGCCGCGCTCGCCGTCCCGCACCTGGCCTTCGGCGATCCGGGCACGGCCGTCGGCCCGGCCGGTGCGGCCGAGCTCGCCACGGCCGCGGCGCGGCTGACGGCCGACGGCACGGCGGAGCAGGTCGCCCGGCGGATCGCCGCCGGCACCACCGTGCTGGCCGCGGCCCTGGAGGACGGCACGGCCCTGTGCGCCGGCCAGCACAACCCGGTGGGCCCGGTCACCGAGGTGGCCGGGGTGGGCACGCTCCCGTCCGCGCGCCGCCGCGGGCTGGGCCTGGCGGTCACCGCGGCGCTGGTCGCGCACGCCCGGGCGAACGGGGTTCGGACGGTGTTCCTGTCCGCCGCCGACGAGGACGTCGCCCGGATCTACCGCCGGGCCGGCTTCCGCACCTTCGCGACGGCCCTGATCGCGGAACCCGCCGCCCAGCAGGAGCCCGCCCAGTAGGAGCCCGCCGCCCAGTAGCGGCCCGCCCCTCAGCGGCCCCGCCGCCCGGCGCCCCGGGGGCCCGGCCGAGGACGGCGCCGATCAGTCGTCGTCCTCGTCCTCCTCGTCCGCCCCGGTGACCTCCTCCCCTTCCGCCTCGTCCACCATCCAGGCCGCCAGCCGCTCGGCGACGCCCGACACCCCGAGCCGCCCCTCGCGGATGGCCCGGGAGAGGCTGCGCACCTCGCGGGCGGTGGTGGCAATGGTGCAGCCGCTGGCGACCAGGTAGGCGTAGGCGACGGCGGTCGCGAAGAGTTCGTTGGTCTTCTCCAGGGCGGGCACCCGGATCAGCTGGTGCATCAGCGCGGCGGCGCGGTCCTGTGGTTCGGGGTAGACCGCGATGTCGAATATCTCGGCCTGGTGGCGGGTGACGGCCGCGAGCAGCGAGCCGTAGTCGGTGACCTGCGGGTCACCGGGGGTGTACTGCTCGGCGGTCATGAGCAGCCACGAGAGGTCGACCTCCAGCTTCAACGGCGCACGTCCTGGAGGTCGCCGGGCTCCCCGAACTCGGCGAGGAAGGCCGACTCGTACTCCTTCATGAACTGCGCGGCCGCGTCCACGAAGGCCCGCCCGGACTCGCCCATGTCCTGTTGGACCAGGCGCTCGATGTACTGGTTCATGGAGATCCCCTGCTGCTCCGCCCGTTCCCGGGCCATCTCGGCGGTCGTGGCGTCGACCCGCACGTTCAGCTGCTTCTTACCCATGCCGTTCAAGCTAGCGCTCAAGTGCTAGCACAACAAGGGCGCGTGCACACCGCCCGCACACCTGCCGCACGCCCCCGCGCAACCTCGCCGTCACCGGGACGCCGAACGGCCGGGCCCGCGGCGGCTGCCACGGACCCGGCCCGCGCCGGAAGGGAGGCGGATCAGAACTGGGTGCTGACGGTCACCCCGCTGAAGTCGGTGTTCGCGTAGAGGCTCACGTAGCGGTAGCCCGCCGTCGGGTTGGTCACGGTGATGCTCTGGGTGGTGCCCGGGTTGGTGGACGAGGCGGTGTACGCGCTCGGCGAGGCCCAGGTGCTCTCGTTGTAGTACAGGGAGGCGGTGCCGGTGCCCCCGGAGGTGGTGATCCTCAAGGTGCTGGTGCCGGCCGGCAGGTAGACGTACAGGTAGTCCAGGTTGCCGGCGGTCGCCGCCAGATCGGCCCGCGAGCAGTTCTTGCCGAGCGCGTCGGTGCGCGGGTCGGTGCAGGCCGGCGGGGTGGTGGGACCGCCGCCTCCGCCGGTGGTCACGGTGACGGAGGTCGGGGTGCTGGCGGTCCTGCCGGTGTCGTCGGTGACGGTCAGCGCGACGGTGTAGGTGCCGGCGGCCGCGTAGGTGTGGCTCGGGTTCTGCTGGTCGGACGAGCCGCCGTCGCCGAAGGTCCAGTGCCAGGCGGTGATCCGGCCGGGGCCGGTCTGGACGGACTTGTCGGTCAGGGTGACGGTCGGGCCGTTCACGGTCTGGCCGAACAGCGCGGTCGGGCCGGCCGCGTAGCAGGCGCCGCCGGCGCAGGCGTCGAGCCAGGCGTCGAAGTCGGCGTCGTAGCCGGTGCCGATGCCGTTGTAGACCGCGTAGCCGCCCTGGTAGTCGCCGGTGCGGAAGTGCGCGAGCACGGAGTCGATGTCGGCCGGGTGCTTCTCGAACATGTACCGGACCGCCAGGTAGCCCCACGGGTAGGTGCGCACGGTGTCCGAATTGCCGTACGTGTTCTGGAAGATCGTGCTCAGCTTGTACGTGTGCCTGGCGGCCTCGGCCATCGCCTGGGTGTCGGTGGTGCCGCGGTAGGCGTAGGACTCGTACTCGGCGACGCCCTCGATCCACCAGATGTCCGGGACGGAGATCTCGGTGGAGAAGTTGCCCTTGAGGTCGTAGATGTTGTCCAGGTAGTGGGTGTACTCGTGGTTGAGGTTCCACACGTTGGCGGTGAAGCCGTCGTTCCAGGACTTCTGGTACATCACGCACACGGCCCGGTTGTTCGGGTCGGTCGGGTCCATGACGGTCTGTCCGCCGTTGTCGGTGGAGTTGTTGAAGATCGCCCAGGAGTAGGTCAGGTAGTCGGCCTGGTTGGCGAAGACCGCGAGGGTCAGCTCCTTGTCGTACTGGCCGGGGATCGGACCGTTGTCCTTCACCAGCTTGTGGAAGAAGGTGTCCTCGCCGCGCAGGCTGGCGCAGACCGCGGACAGGTCGGCGGGCGGGAGCGCCTCGGTCAGGATGGTGCGGTTGTCGCAGACCAGCTGGTTCGGCAGCACCGCGGCGGTCAGCTTGGCCGGCAGGTCGCAGGTGCCGTAGTACGAGCACTGGCCGGGGTCGAAGCTGTTGGCCTGGTACGCGGTGTGGACGTACAGCGGGCCGGTGGCGCCGGTGATCCGGGCGCCGTCGAGGACGGCCTTGACCTTGCCCTTGACCGCGGCCTCGACCGCCGGGCCGTCGCCGGCCATCCGGCCGAGGTCGTTGCCCGCGTTGACGTCCAGGTAGGCGTTGGCGGTGCCGAGCAGGTCCTTGTGGTTCAGGGCGAAGTCGCCCAGGGTGGCGCCGATGCTCGGGTCCGCGGCGACCGCGCTGACGAAGTCGGGGTTCCAGTTGCCCCGCCACAGCGGAGCGGAGAGCACCGCGTTGACCGCCTTGAGCATCTTCGGGAAGGCGTTGTACGAGTTGTCGTACGACGTCAGCACCTGTTTGTAGACGCCCAGGTAGCTGCCCTGGAGGTTGGCGCTGTCGGTGAGCACCAGGACCTCGTTGAGCACGGTGCCGTTGCCGTCGCTCACGTCGGTGCGGTGCGGCGCGGCGAAGAACGCGTCCAGGGCGGCCTTGGAGGCGCCGGTCAGGGCCGCGTCGTACGGGCCGACCGCCCCCGCGTTGTTCGACTGCACGTACCAGCCGGCCCGCTGGAAGAGCACGAGTTGCAGGATGCCGGTCGAGTTGTCGCCGGTGTAGCCGCCCGCCGCGTTCTGGAAGGCGTTGGCGACGGTGAGCATCTTCGCTTCCTTGAAGACGGCGCCCGCGTCCGTGCCGGTGACGTTGAACAGCGTGTTGACGCAGTCCGGGGTCGAGGCCTCCAGGAAGGAGACCAGGTCGGCCCCGCTGCGGCTGCCGAAGTCGGCCGGGGTGCAGCTCTGCGCGGTGGCGGCCGCGGCGGCGGCACCGCGGGCGGCGAGGGGCTGCTTGACCGGGGACGTCTTCGGCCCGGCCGGGCGCTGCGCGGTCTGCACGGCGGTGCCGGCCGGCTGGCCCATCACGAGCTGCCCGAGCAGCGCCGGGGGCAGCGGCTTGGCGACGGGGGCGGGTTCCTCGGCCGCACGGGACTGCTCGGCCGGGTCGACCGTGAGGAAGGCGCCGAGCGGCTTCGGCAGGGCGGAGCCCGGGTCGGCCGCCGGGGCGCCGGCCGCGGGCCGGGCGCTCGACCCGGAGGCGGCCGGGCCGGAGGCGGCGGAAGCGGCCGGGGCGGCGAAGGCGGCCGTGGCGGGCAGCAGCGTGGCGGCGGCGCAGCAGCCGGCGACGAGGCCGGCCAGCAGGGTGGGGAGTGGTATCCGTGGGCGCACTGGTGGGTCCTTCTCCTGTGGGGGGAGGCGCTGGGAGGACTGCCGAGGCGTTGGGGGAACGCGTCATGATCCTGCCAGCGGCGGAGGGTCAGAACAATGTCACAGGTCATATGACATAGCCCTGCCCGGCCATAACACCGCCCGCCGCGGCCGCCAAGGGCGCTAAGGCCGGTACGTCCGTGCGGCCCACGCCTGGAAGCCCGGCGCCGCCGCGATCAGGTCCCGGTACGCCGCGGCGGCCGCCCCGAGCAGCGTCTCCACCACCTCACCGCCCACCCCGGCCGGCCGCCAGACCAGCAGTTGCCGGACCCAGATCGGCGTCCCCGCGAGCGGCTTGACCACCACCTCGGCGAGCGGCCGGGTGGTGGCCTGGACGACGGAGATGCCGAGCCCGGCGGCGATCATCTCCTGGAGCTCCAGCCGGCCGCCGAGGAACTCGTGGACGGTCGCCGGGGCGAACCCCGCCGCGGCGCAGGCCCCGTGGAACACGCCGTGCCAGCCGGCCCCGTCGTCGGGGGTCAGGAACCACTCCTCCTCCGCGAGGTCCGCCAGCGCCACCTCGGTGCGGTGCCGCAGCCGGTGGCCGGCCGGCAGCGCGACGAAGACGGGCTCGGTGACGATGCCGCGGTGCGCGACGGACGGCGCGTGGCGCAGTTCCCGGCCCGGGTAGTCCACGGCCACCGCGGCGTCGGCCTCGTCCCGCTCCAGCAGCTCGACGATGTCGGAGGAGCGGTGGACCGACGTCAGGGTGAAGCGCTGCCCGGGCCGTTGGTGCCGCGCCCTGGTGACCAGTCCCGGCAGCAGCGGCGAGTTGGTCGCCGCCAGCCGCAGCTCGCGCGGGACGGGCCCGGCCGGGGCCTCCGGGCGGCGGCCCAGGCCGTCGGCGCGGGTGAGCAGCTCCCGGGCCGCGGCCACCACCTCCGCCCCGAAGCCGGTCGGCGCGACGCCGACGGTGGTGCGTTCGAACAGCGGGGCGCCCAGGTGGCGCTCGATCCGGCGCAGCTGGGTGCTGGTCGCCGGCTGCGAGGCGCCGAGCAGGACGGCGGCCCGGCCGACGCTCCCGGTGTCGGCGATCGCGCACAGCACGCGAAGGTGCCGCAGCTCCAGCTCCATGACGCTCCCCCTCCCGCACCCGGCCGGCCCCGGCCGACGGCGTGGGGCGGCTGCCGTCACGGGCGGTGCGACGGCGCACCGGCGCAACGGCACACCGGTACACCGGTACAACGGCACACATCACATGTCAGCGGCTCACCTTCGCCCCGGGGAATGACCTCGTCAAGCCCTCTCCCGGGGCCCGACGGCCTTGCGCGCACCATCTTTTACCAGCGCATTGCCGGCACCTGACCTTCCGCCCGGTCCGGGCCGCCCGCGCCCGCTCCGCCCCGCCCCACCGGGAGGGGCGGGACTTGAAGACCGACCCGCCGTCCGGGAGGCTGAAGACCCCCCTGCGTTCCCCCGAGCGGGCGCCGACTGGTGCGGAGGCCTACCGATGACAGCCATGTTCGACCAGGAGCTGCGCGAGCAGCTCGCCCAGGCCCGCCGGGACCTAGCGGCGGCCCGGGCCGAGGAGGACGCCGACGGCGTCCAGGCGTACGAGGGCCGGGTCGCCGCGCTCCTGCGGCTCGCCGCCCAGCACGGCATCGACCTGCCGCACAGCGTCGACGAGGAGGAGCACAACGGGTAGCCGGCCCCGGACGCGGCAGGAGGCGGCCACCCCGAACGGGTGACCGCCTCCTGCCGTGACTCCCGACGCCCGGGATCAGCCCGGGGCCAGCCCAGGATCAGCCCGGAATCACTGCCCGACCGGCTCCAGGATCGCCACGCACTCGAAGTGGTGGGTCATCGGGAACAGGTCGAAGGCCCGCAGCGACACCGGCCGGTAGCCGCCCTCGCGGAAGAACTTCAGGTCCCGCGCGAGCGCCGCCGGGTCGCAGGCCACGTACGCGATCCGGCGCGCCTCCAGGCCGACCAGGTGGGCGACGGTCTCGCGGCCGGCGCCCGAGCGCGGCGGGTCCAGCACGACCAGGTCGGTGGCGGTGATGCCGGTGCGCGGCAGCAGCGTCTCGACCCGGTCGCACTCGATCTGCACGTTGTCCAGCGCGGCCAGGTTGTGCCGGGCGTCGACCACGGCCTGCTTGGCGGACTCGATGCCGAGCACCGCACCGTCCTCGCCGACCCGGTCGGCCAGCGCGCCCGCGAACAGGCCGACGCCGCAGTACAGGTCGAGCGCGTTCTCGCCCCACTGCGGGTCCAGCCCGTCCAGCACGGCGTCGACCAGGGTGTCCGGCGCCTCCGGGTGGATCTGCCAGAAGCCGCCGTTGCTGATCCGCCAGGTCCGCCCGGCGGCCCGCTCGCGCACGAAGCCGCGCCCGTGCACCTTGTGCACGTCGCCCTGCTCGTCCACCCGGGCGATCGACACCGGCTTGTCCAGCTCGACCAGCGGCAGCTGGGCGCCCGGCCGCGGGGTGAGCACCACCTGGCGGTCCGAGGAGCCGGTCGCGGCGATCACCTCGACGCTCGCCACCCCCGGCCAGTCGCGGGCCTCGATGCCCAGCTCGGTGACGCCCTCGGCGGCGATCAGGCAGCGGTCCACCGGCTGCACGTCGTGCGAGCGGTGCTTGCGCAGGCCGACCTTCCCGGTCCCGGCGTCGACCGCGTACTGCACCCGGGTGCGCCAGGCCGGCACCTGCCCGGCCGGAAGCTTGCCGCCGACCGGCTCGACGCTGCCGTCCCAGCCCGCCTCGGCCGGGGTGAGCCCGGCGAGCTTGGCCAGCTGCTCGGTCAGCACCGCCGCCTTGAGCTTGCGCTGCCCGCCCGGGGTAACGTGCTGCCAGTCGCAGCCGCCGCACTTGCCCGGACCGGCGAACGGGCAGGGCGCCTCGATCCGGTCCTTGGACGGCTCCAGCACCTCCACCGCGTCGGCCCGCAGGAACCGCGAGGTGGTGGTCCCGTCGGTCACCAGTGCGACGACCTTCTCACCGGGCAGCGCGTGCCGCACGAACAGCACCCGGCCCTCGTGCCGGGCCACGCAGTGCCCGCCGCCGTGCGCGACCGGGCCGACCTCGACCTCGTAGCGCTGCCCGACCAGCGGCTCCCCGGACGGCGTCTCGGGCCGCGACGGCCGCGCGGCACCGGCGCGCAGCGCCTTGGGCGGCCGCACCGCCTGCTTGCGCGGCGCCTTCCGGCCGGCCCCGGCAGCGCCCTTCGGCGCGTCCTGGGCGGCACCCTTGCCGGCGCCCTTCGGCGCGCCCTTGCCGGAGGCCTTGCCCGCGGACGTCTTGCCGGCGGACGTCTTGCCCGCGGCGCCCTTGCCGGCGGCCGGCCCGGCGGGCTCCCGGTCCTCCCGCTCGCCCGGGACGATCGGCGCGGTGCGCGCGGTGAGGCCGTCGCGGTCGGTGGCCTCCGGACGGGCCGGCCGGCCCCAGCGCGGCCGGGAGACCTGCCCGGGCTGGGAGCCGCCCCGGCGGGCGCCCTTGCCGGAGGAGCCCGAGGAACGGGGCGGAGTGTTGCGGGTCACTGGGAGGAGTCCTTGCTGCGGTCGGAGGTGTCCCCGGCGTTCGAACCGGTGGAGACGGAATCCTTCGACTTTACGGCCTTCGGCGCGCGTGGCTCGCCACGCCGGACGGCACCCGGCGCCGACCAGGCCTTCTGCGGCTTGCGCCGCTCCGAGGACTCCAGCTGCCACGGTACCGAAGTGACCATCACACCGGGCTTGAACAGCAGCCGCCCCTTGAGGCGCAGCGCGCTCTGGTTGTGCAGCAGGTGCTCGTACCAGTGGCCGACCACGTACTCCGGGATGTAGACCGAGACCACGTCCCGCGGGCTGCTGCGCCGCAGGTTCTTCACGTAGTCCAGCACCGGCCCGGTGATCTCGCGGTACGGCGAGTCCAGCACCTTGAGCGGCACCTCGATGCCGCGCTCGTCCCACTCCCGCCGCAGCGCCGCGGTGTCCGCCGGGTCGACGTTGACCGTGACGGCCTCCAGCGTGTGGGCCCGGGCCAGCCTGGCGTACGCCAGGGCGCGCAGCGCCGGCTTGTGCAGCTTGGAGACCAGCACGATGGCGTGCACCCGGGTGGGCAGCACCACGTCGTCCGGCTCCTCGGCGGCGATGAGCTCGTCGGAGACCCGGTCGTAGTGCCGCCGGATGCCCTTCATCATCACGAACAGCACGGCCATCGCGGCGATCGCGATCCAGGCGTGGCTGATCTTGGTGACCAGGACGACGATCAGCACGGCCATGGTCATCACCAGGCCGAAGGCGTTGATCGCCCGGCTGCGCTGCATGTGGCGGCGCTTGGCCGGGTCGGTCTCGGTGCGCAGCAGCCGGGTCCAGTGCCGGATCATGCCGGACTGGCTCATGTTGAAGGCGACGAAGACGCCGACGATGTAGAGCTGGATCAGCCGGGTCGGGTCGGCGTCGAAGGCGAGGATCAGCAGGATCGCGGCGATCGCCAGCAGGATGATGCCGTTGGAGAAGGCCAGCCGGTCACCGCGGGTGTGCAGCTGGCGCGGCAGGTAGCGGTCCTGGGCGAGGATCGAGCCGAGCACCGGGAAGCCGTTGAAGGCGGTGTTGGCGGCGAGCACCAGGATCAGCCCGGTGACGGCCGCGACGAAGTAGAAGCCGGGCGTGAAGTTGTTGAACACGGCCTCGCTGATCTGCGCCAGCGCGGTCTTCTGGTGGTAGTCCGGCGAGGTGCCGACGAGCTGTTCGGCCGGGTTCTCGGCCATCTGGACACCGGTCAGCCGGGCCAGCCAGATGATGCCCATGAACATCACGACGGCGATGCTCGCCATCATCAGCAGCGTGGTGGCCGCGTTCTTGCTCTTGGGCTTGCGGAAGGCCGGCACGCCGTTGGAGATCGCCTCGACACCGGTGAGCGCGGCACAGCCCGAGGAGAACGCCTTCAGCAGCAGGAACACCATCGCGAAGCCGGCCAGCGAGTCGTTGCCGGGAGTGGCGGCGAGGTGGAACCCGGCGCTCTCGGCGGGCATGTCCTGGCCGAGCACGAAGTGCCGGAACACCCCGTAGCCGACCATCCCGATCACGCCGACCATGAAGGCGTAGGTGGGAACGGCGAAGGCGCTCCCGGACTCGCGCACGCCTCGCAGGTTCATGCCCATCAGCAGCACGACCACGATCACCGACAGGACCGGTTCGTGGCCGCGCAGCGCGGGCACCGCGGAGACGACGTTGGCGACGCCCGAGGTGGTCGACACGGCCACGGTGAGCACGTAGTCGACCATCAGGGCGCTGGCGACCACCAGACCGGCGGCCGGACCGTGGTTGACGGTCGCAACCTCGTAGTCACCGCCACCACTGGGGTAGGCGTGCACGTTCTGCCGGTACGAGGCGACCACGGCGAGCATCACGATCGCCACGACGACGCCGATCTGCCAGGAGAAATGGATCGCCGAGGCGCCCGCGATGGAGAGGGTGAGCAGGATCTCCTCGGGGGCGTACGCGACCGAGGAGAGCGCGTCCGAGGCGAACACGGGCAGCGCGAGCCGCTTGGGCAGAAGCGTCTCGCCCAGCTTGTCGCTGCGTAGGGCGCGCCCGATCAGGATGCGTTTCGGAAGGTCAGTCGGCATAGGCACGTTAAGGAATCGTAGGGGCTCCCCGGTCAAGGCTCCGCCGTTTGTCCCCCCCTTCGTCGCGACTGCGTTCGGTGGACCGGCTAGCGTGTCGGATACGAGTCGGCGGGCAACACTCTGGTTGTCGAGCGTTGCCGGGTCGGCGCCCCCACGAGGAACCTCGTCCCGGACGACCGGGCGGGAAACGGAGCTGAACGGTGTTTGCGCAGGTCAAGGCCCCTTCGGGACGGGTGAGGTAAGCGCCGGTGCACATCGTGATCATGGGCTGCGGCCGCGTGGGCTCCGCCCTCGCCAGAGCCCTGGAGAAACAGGGCCACTCGGTGGCCGTGGTCGACCAGGACCCGACCGCGTTCCGCCGGCTGGGCGCCGGGTTCAACGGCCGCCGGGTCACCGGCGTCGGCTTCGACCAGGACACCCTGCGCGAGGCGGGCATCGAGGAGGCCGGCGCCTTCGCCGCGGTCTCCAGCGGCGACAACTCCAACATCATCGCCGCGCGGGTGGCCCGGGAGAACTTCGGCGTCGAGAACGTCGCCGCCCGGATCTACGACCCCCGCCGCGCAGAGGTGTACCAGCGCCTGGGCATCCCCACCGTCGCGACGGTCCGCTGGACCGCCGACCAGATGCTGCGCCGACTGCTGCCGAGCGGCGCCGAGCCGCTGTGGCAGGACCCGAGCGGTGGCGTGCAGCTCGCCGAGGTCGCGTACGACCCGCGCTGGATCGGCCACCGGATCAGCAGGCTGGAGGAGGCCTCCGGCACCCGGGTGGCGTTCGTCACCCGGCTCGGCGAGGGAATGCTCCCCTCGCCGCAGATGGTGGTGCAGGAGGGCGACCTGGTGCACGTGATGCTGCGCCGGGCCGACCTGACGGCCGTCGAGGCCGCGTTCGCGCAGGGACCGAAGGAGGAGGGTCACTGATGCGGGTCGCCATTGCCGGTGCCGGTGCCGTGGGCCGCTCGATCGCGGGCGAGCTGCTGGAGAACGGCCACGAGGTCCTGCTGATAGACAAGAACCCCAACTCCATCTCGGTGGAGCGGGTTCCGATGGCGGAGTGGCTGCTGGCCGACGCCTGCGAGATCACCTCGCTGGACGAGGCCGCGCTCCAGCGCTGCCACGTGGTGATCGCCGCGACCGGTGACGACAAGGTCAACCTGGTCGTGTCGCTGCTCGCCAAGACCGAGTACGCGGTGCCGCGGGTGGTCGCCCGCGTGAACAACCCCAAGAACGAGTGGCTCTTCAACGAGTCCTGGGGCGTGGACGTCGCCGTCTCCACCCCGCGGCTGATGTCCGCGCTGGTCGAGGAGGCGGTCAGCGTCGGCGACCTGGTCCGCCTGATGCGCTTCAGCCAGGGCAACGCCAACCTGGTCGAACTGACCCTGGCCTCCGACACCGAGCTCGTCGGCATCCGGGTCGGCGACGTGGCCTGGCCGCAGGACACCGCGCTGGTGACCATCATCCGCGAGGGCCGGGTGCTGGTGCCGGGCAAGGACGACACCCTGGAGGGCGGCGACGAGCTGCTCTTCGTCGCCGCGCAGGAGCGCGAGGAAGAGCTGGAGCAGCTCCTCTCGGCGACCTCGGGCGCCCAGTAGCCCCGCGGGCACAGCGGAAGGGCCCGCACCCCTCGTCGGGGTGCGGGCCCTTCGCCGTGTTTCACACCGGCCTCCCGGCCGGCCGGAGGCGGCTACTTCGCCGGCTCCTCCTCGTCCAGCTGCGCCTTGATCGGCGGCGGCGCCTTCAGCAGGATCTGCCAGGTCACGTACATCGCCAGCAGCATCGGCGGGATGCCGAGGGCGACCTTCAGCCAGCCCAGCAGGTTGACGTTGTGGGTGAAGTACAGCGGGAAGAGGATCACCGGCTTCAGGCCCATGATCAGCACCCAGGCCCAGGTCGCCTTGGTGTAGGCGGCCAGGCGGCCCGGGTTCTCCTTGCGCCAGGTGAACATCTCGCCGGTGATCGGGCCGAGCATCACCCCGATCATCGGCCAGCGCGCCAGCGCGGAGGCCGCCAGCGCGATGCAGTAGCCGACGTTCCAGAGCAGGCCGGGCAGGTAGAAGTCCTCGGCCTTGCCGCTCTTCATCGAGATCCAGGCGCCGAGGGCGACACCGAACACCCCGCTGAAGGCGTGCTGGATGGTCTGCCGCTTCGCCAGCCGGGCCACCACGAACAGGGCGCTCAGGCCCAGCGCGGCCCAGGCCGAGGTGCTGACCTGGTGGGTCAGGTTGTAGGTGACGATGAAGACCAGGCCTGGCAGCGTCATGTCGATCATGCCGCGCACGCCGCCGAAGGCCTGGAGCACGGTGTCGGCGGCCTCCTTGGAGGCGGCCCTGCGGGCGGCCTCCGCGTCCGCGGGGTCGACGGCCAGGTCGAGCTGGGCGGCGGCCTCGCCGCCGGGCTGGTTGCTCACGCTCATTCGCTCCCGTGTCCGACCGGACGCAGCTCATAGCGGGGGTTGAACAGCACGCGGCGCCCGCGTGCGTGACCGATGCGGCCGCTGGCGACCAGCCGGCGGCCGGGCTCTATCCCGGCGATCGAACGGCGGCCGAGCCAGACCACGTCCAGCGCCTCGGTACCGTCGAAGAGTTCGGCCTCCAGGGCGGGCACACCCGCCCGGGGGCGCAGCGTCACCGTGCGCAGCGTTCCCGCGACGGTGACCAGATCGCGGTCCCCGCAGCCGGCGATCGGCGTGCAGCCGGACTCCGCGGCGATCTCCTGACGCAGCTCCTCGGCGTCCAGCTCCTCGGCCGAGGAGGTCAGCCGGCTGAGCATGCGGCGGAACCGCCCCTGCGGCTGGCCGCTGCTGTTGTCACCACTCATGTCGGAAGGGTACCGGGTTCCGGCCCCCCGGCGGCAGGTCGCTCGACCGCCGGGGGCGGCCGGGGTCAGCTCTCGAACCGGTATCCCATGCCCGGCTCGGTGATGAAGTGGCGCGGGTGCGAGGGGTCGCGCTCCAGCTTGCGGCGCAGCTGGGCGAGGTAGACCCGCAGGTAGTTGGTCTCGGTGCGGTACGCCGGGCCCCACACCTCCTGCAGCAGCTGGGTCTGGCTGACCAGCCGCCCGGCGTTGCGGACCAGTACCTCCAGCAGGTGCCACTCGGTCGGGGTGAGGCGGACGTCGGCGCCGTCCCGGTTGACCTTCTTGGCCGCGAGGTCGACGGTGAAGGACTCGGTGACGACCAGCGAGTCGGCCTCCCCGGCCACCGGCTCGGCCCGCCGCACGGCGGCCCGCATCCGGGCGAGCAGCTCGTCCATGCCGAACGGCTTGGTGACGTAGTCGTCGGCGCCGGCGTCCAGGGCCTCGACCTTCTCGTCCGAGGCGTGCCGGGCCGACAGCACGATGATCGGCACCCGGGTCCAGCCGCGCAGGCCTCGGATCACCTCGACCCCGTCCATGTCGGGCAGGCCCAGGTCGAGGACGACCACGTCCGGATGGCGGGCCGCGGCCAGCTCCAGGGCGCTCGCGCCGTCATGGGCCGCGTCCACCTCGTACTTGCGGGCCTTGAGGTTGATCACCAGCGCGCGGACGATCTGCGGTTCGTCGTCCACGACGAGGACCCGGGTCATGTGCGGGCTCCGCCTTTCGGGGCTGTCTGACTAACGGACTGGGGACTGGCTCTACGACTTTCGCTGCGACGCGCGGCCCCGGGGAGGGGCGCCCGGCCCGGCCGGTGCGCCGCCGGTTCTCAGGCGATCAGCTCCGGGAGCGGACCGCCACCCTCGCCGCCCGGCTCCCCCGTTTCGGGCGGCCGGTCGACCACGGGCAGGCTGACGACCATGGTGAGGCCGCCGCCCGGGGTGTCCTCGGCGGTGACGGTACCGTCCATCGCCTCGACGAAACCGCGCGCCACCGCGAGTCCGAGGCCCACCCCGGCACCGCGCGGCGCGTCCCCGTACCGCTGGAACGGCGCGAAGATCTTCTCCTTCGCCTCTTCCGGCACCCCCGGGCCGCGGTCCACGATCCGCAGCTCGACCCGGGCCGGCCGCCCCGGCTGCCGCAGCTCGTCGGCCTTGACCAGCACCTTGACGCCGTCCGGGCTGTACTTGACGGCGTTCTCCACCAGGTTGGCCAGCGAGCGCTCCAGCAACCCGCCGTCGGCCCGGACCATCGGCAGCGTCTCCGGCACCTCCAGCCGGACGGACTCCAGCGGCACCCCGCCGAGCGCGAACGGCACCACCTCGTCCAGGTCGGTCTCCTGGATCAGCGGGGTGACGGTACCGGTCTGCAGGCGGCTCATGTCGAGCAGGTTGTTGATCAGGTGGTCCAGCCGGTCCGCCCCGGCCTCGATGCCGGCCAGCAGCTCGGCCTCGTCCTCCGGGTCCCAGTCGACGTCGGCCGAACGCAGCGAGCTCACCGAGGCCTTGATGCCCGCCAGCGGGGTGCGCAGGTCGTGCGAGACCGCCGCCAGCAGAGCCGTCCGGATCCGGTTGCCCTCGGCCTCCCGGCGGGCCTCGGCGGCCTCCCGGGCCAGCCGGCGGCGCTCCAGCACCACGGCGGCCTGCGCGGCGAACGCCCCGAGCAGGCGCCGGTCCGCCCCGGGCAGCACCCGGCCGCGCAGCACCAGCGCCAGGCTGTCGCCGACCGGGACGTCCACGTCGGCCTCCTCCGGCCGCTCCGGCGGCCGCGGGCCGGCGGTGGCCACCGGCACCCAGGGCGCGAGCGGATCGGGCCGCTCCAGCAGCGCGGCGCTCTCCTGCCCGAAGGTCTCCCGCACCTGTTCCATCAGCGCGGTGAGCACCCCGTCGCCGTTGGGCGCGCCGCGCAGCACCGTGCCGGCCAGCGCGCTGAGCGTCTGCGCCTCGGTCTGGCTGCGGGCCGCCTGCTGGGTGCGCCGGGCCGCGAGGTCCACCACCGACGCCACCGAGATGCCGACGATGGTGAATATCGCCACCGCCATGATGTTCTGCGGCTCGTTGATGGTGAAGGTGTGCAGCGGCGGGGTGAAGTAGTAGTTCAGCACCGAGGAGGCGACCAGCGCCGAGCCGATGGCCGGCAGCAGCCCGCCGACCAGCGCCGCGCACACCGTCAGCGACAGGAACAGCAGCATGTCGGTGGAGAGCCCCAGCCCGCCGATCGCGGTCAGCACGATCGCCAGCACCGGGGGGCCGACCAGCCCGATCAGCCAGCCGGCGACCGTCCGGGTACGGCCCAGGTCGGTGATCCGGCGGACCGGTATCTTGCCGCGCCGCCCGTGCCCGGCGTGCTCGTGGGTGACCATGTGGACGTCGATGTCCCCGGCCTCCCGGGTCACCGTGGTGCCGACGCCCGGCCCGTACAGGTACTGCCAGGCGGGCCGCCGGCTGGTGCCCAGCACGATCTGGGTGGCGTTCACGCCCCGCGCGAAGTCCAGCAGCCCGCCGGCCGGGTCGTCGCCGAGGACCGCGTGGAAGGAACCGCCGAGGCTCTCCACCAGCACGCGCTGCTCGATCAGCGTCTGCGGCGAGCCGGAGCCCACCAGCCCGTCCGAGCGGGAGATGTGCACGGCCAGCAGCTCACCGCCCGAGACCCGGGCGGCGATCCGGGCCGCCCGGCGGATCAGCGTCGCCCCCTCGGGCCCGCCGGTCAGGCCCACCACGATCCGCTCCCGGGCCTGCCAGGTGCCCTCGATGCCCTGCTCGGCCCGGTACTTCTGGAGGTACTCGTCCACCCGGTCCGCGGTCCACAGCAGCGCCAGCTCGCGCAGCGCGGTCAGGTTGCCCGGACGGAAGTAGTTCGCGAGCGCGGCGTCGATCTTCTCCGGCGCGTACACGTTGCCGTGCGCCAGCCGCCGCCGCAGCGCCTGCGGGGACATGTCCACCAGCTCGATCTGATCCGCCCGCCGGACCACCTCGTCCGGCACGGCCTCGCGCTGGCGCACCCCGGTGATGCCCTCGACCGCGTCGCCGAGCGACTCCAGGTGCTGGACGTTGACGGTGGAGATCACGTCGATCCCGGCCGCCAGCAGCTCCTCGACGTCCTGCCAGCGCTTCTCGTTGCGGCAGCCGGGGACGTTGGTGTGGGCCAGCTCGTCCACCAGGGCCACCTGCGGGCGGCGGGCGAGGACGGCGTCCAGGTCCATCTCGGAGAAACGGGCGCCGCGGTGCACCACCTGCTGGCGCAGCACCACTTCCAGCCCGGCGACCATGTCCGCGGTCCGCCGGCGGCCGTGGTCCTCCACGAACGCGACCACGACGTCCGTGCCACGCTCCTGGCGCCGGTGCGCCTCGGCGAGCATGGCGTACGTCTTGCCGACCCCGGGGGCTGCCCCGAGGTAGATGCGCAGCCTGCCTCGTCCCATGAGCACCATTCTTGATCCGACCGGCCCGGAGGACACCCCCGGACACCTGTTCCCCTTGCCTTCGAGACTACGGTGTGCGACGCGATTTTCCGCTGATCAGTGCGCTGATCAGGCGGTTTTAGCGGCATATTGACGGTGGACCAGCCACTCGGCGGGGGTCGCCCGGGAGGGTTCGGAGGCACCGGAGCCGGCCTGTCGGGCCCGTCCGGACCGTCCGGACCGGAAATGCGAAAAGCCCCTGATCCGAGTGGATCAGGGGCTTTTCTGAATAATTGTTCGGCGGCGTCCTACTCTCCCACAGGGTCCCCCCTGC
>NZ_JBHVJT010000093.1:0-35254 GCF_042798815.1 Kitasatospora sp. NPDC057738
CGCCCGCGGACCGTGCGTCGCTACCCCCGGCAGTCCTCCAGCAGCCGCAGCCAGACCTCGCTGATCGTCGGGTAGGAGGGCACCGCGTGCCAGAGCCGGTCGATCGGCACCTCGCCGACCACCGCGACGGTGGCCGAGTGCAGCAGTTCGGCCACCCCGGGGCCGACCAGGCAGGCGCCGACGAGCACCTTCCGGTCCAGGTCGAAGACCACCCGGGCCCGGCCGCGGTAGTCGTCGCCGTAGAGCGAGGCCCCGGCGACGGAGCCGATCTCGTGGTCGACGGTCTTCACCCGCAGCCCGGCCGCCTCGGCGGCGGCCCGGGTCAGACCGACGGCGGCGACCTCGGGCTGGGTGAACACCACCTGGGGCGCGCCCGCGAGGTCGGCGGATGCGGCGTGCGCGCCCCAGCGCGAGGTGTCCAGCGGGAGCCCCTGGGCGCGGGCGGCGATCGCCGCGCCGGTGATCCGGGCCTGGTACTTGCCCTGGTGGGTGAGCAGCGCCCGGTGGTTGACGTCCCCGGCGGCGTAGAGCCACTCGCCGTCCACACCGAGCACCGTGCAGCTGTCGTCCACCTCCAGCCAGTCGCCCGGCTTCAGGCCGACCTGCTCCAGCCCGACGTCGGCGGTGCGCGGGGCCCGGCCGGTCGCGTACAGCACCTCGTCGACGGTCAGCGTCCCGCCGCCGTCGAGGGCGAGGGTCACCGGCCCGGAGCCGTCCGCCCGCTCCAGCGCGGTGACCTCGGTGCCGAAGCGGAGGTCCACCCCGGCGGCC
The DNA here is from genome assembly GCF_042798815.1 of Kitasatospora sp. NPDC057738. Taxonomy (NCBI): domain Bacteria; kingdom Bacillati; phylum Actinomycetota; class Actinomycetes; order Kitasatosporales; family Streptomycetaceae; genus Kitasatospora; species Kitasatospora sp. NPDC057738. The sequence continues at coordinate 772 of NZ_JBHVJT010000093.1, forward strand.
CGCAGGCCCTCCGCGACCAGCTCGCCCGCGAACGGCTCCATCCTCGGCAGCAGTCCGTCACCGCGCACCAGCAGCGTCACCTCGGAGCCGAGCGCCCGCCAGGCGGCGGCCATCTCCACCCCGACCACCCCGCCGCCGACCACGGCGAGCCGCCCGGGGACGGTCTGCGAGCCGGTGGCCTCCCGGTTGGTCCACGGGTGGGCCTCGGCGAGCCCCGGCACGTGCGCGGGCAGCACCGGGCGGCTGCCGGTGCACACCACGACGGCGTGCCGGGCGGTGAGCACCCGCTCGCTGCCGTCCTCGGCCTCCACCGTCACCGTCCGCTCCCCGGCCAGCCGGCCGTGGCCGCGGACCAGCTCGATGCCGGTGTCCCGCAGCCACCGCACCTGGCCGTCGTCCTTCCAGTCGGAGGCGAAGGAGTTCCGCCGGGCCAGCACCGCGGCCGGGTCCAGCCGCCGGCCGTCGACCGCCTCCCGGGAGCCGGCCACCGCGCGGGCGTCGGCCAGCGCGGCCACCGGCCGCAGCAGCGCCTTGCTGGGCATGCAGGCCCAGTACGAGCACTCGCCGCCGACCAGCTCGGCCTCCACGATCACGGTGCTCAGCCCGGCGGCGACCGTCCGGTCGGCCACGTTCTCGCCGGTCGGGCCGGCTCCCAGGACGATGACGTCGTACTCCTCGGCGGTGCTGGTCATGCCCTGTCCTCCGTCGTCTCGATGGCCACCCCGGCCCGCACGGCGGGGATGACGGGCGGGTGCTCGCTCCTCGCTCGGGTACGGCGTGGGCCCCATCCTGCCGCTCCGGGCGCGGTTGCGCGACGGTCGGACACGCCGAGGGCGCCGTGGGGCACACCGTTGGGCGCGGACGGGACAGCCCGTCGGCCCGGCGCCGGACGGAACGGGCCGGGCCGACGGGCTCAGAGCGCGGCCAGCTCCGCCAGCAGGGCCGCCGTGTCGGCCGGACGGGAGAACATCGGCCAGTGCCCGGTGGGCAGTTCGCGCAGCTCCCAGTTCGGCCCGGACATCCCGGCGAAGTACGGGTGCCCGGCGGCGATCAGCTCGCGCACCTGGGAGAGCGGGAAGGAGCAGGAGACCAGCGCCTGCGGCAGCGCGGCCCCGGCGCCGGTCAGCCGCAGCCGGTCCCGGAACGCCCCGGCCGGCTGCGCGGTGGCCCGGGAGCGGATGCGCGCGAGGGCGGCCCCGTCCAGCCCCGCCACGCTGGCGCCGTGCTCGGCCAGGTACTCCCAGGACGGCATCGGGAGACGGCCGTCGATCAGCGAGGCCTCGGCCGTCCGCCGGTAGTCGGGCTCCCAGAGGTCCTGGACCGCGGAGCCGTCGATCAGCGGGCCGCTGTCCAGGTAGACCACCCGGCGGATCCGCTCCGGCATCCGGTCCGCGAGCCCGCCCACCGGGGCGCAGGCGCCGCTGTGCGCGACCAGGACGACGTCCGACAGGTCCTCCCGGACCAGCAGTGCGGCGAGGTCGGCGATGTGGTCCTCCAGCCCGAACTCGCCCGTCTCGACGGCGCGTTCGGCCACCCCGGGCAGGCTGACGGCGTACACGCGGTGCCCGGCCGCGCGCAGCGGCTCGGCCACCTCGTCCCAGGCCCAGGCGCCGATCCAGAATCCGGGGACCAGTACGAACGTGCTCATGGGGATCACTCCTTCGTCGGTGGGGATGCCGGGGGAGGCCTCGACGGGCCGGAGGCGTCGAGGGGCCCGTGGGAGGGCTTCGCCCCGCTGGGGCCTCCTCCACCGCCGACTCTAGGATCGGATCCGGACAGAAGTCGCCCGCATTTCCTCCGCGTCGTCCCCGCGCGTCCGGAGGGTGTCCGGACGGCGTCCGGAAGGGGCCGGCGGAAGAGCCGTCCGCAAGGGCGGCACGGAGCCGGCGCGGAGCCGGTTCGGAGCCGGCGGGAGACGGCGAGGAGACGGGAGGAACGCACGGTGGAGCACCCGGTCAGCCGTGTCCTCGCCCTGCTGGAACTGCTCCAGGACCGCCCCGGCCTGACCGGCGCCGAACTGGCCGCCCGGCTCGACGTGGACGAGCGCACCGTCCGCCGCTACGTTTCCCGGCTGGCCGAGCTCGGCATCCCCGTCCAGGCCGACCGGGGCCGCTACGGGGGCTACCGCCTGCGGCCCGGCTACCGGCTGCCGCCGCTGATGCTCAACCCGGAGGAGGCCGTCTCCGTCGTGCTCGGCCTGCTGGCCGGCCGCAGCTCCGGCCTGTCGGTGGGGGAGGAGGCCACCGGGACCGCCCTCGCCAAGATCCAGCGGGTGCTCCCGCCCTCGCTGCGCGACCGGGTCTCCGCCGTCGAGCAGACCCTGGGCCTCACCGCCGTCCCGGCCACCGGCCCGGGCCCGGCCGCCGCAGCGCTGTTCACCCTGGCCGAGGCGGCCCGCCGGCGGCGCCGGGTGCGGCTCGCCTACCGGGACCGCGAGGACCGGCCCAGTGAGCGCGAGTTCGACCCGTACGGGCTGGTCTTCCACTCCGGGCGCTGGTACACCACCGGCCTCGACCACCGGAGCGGCGAGCCGCGCACCTTCCGGCTGGACCGGATCACCCGGGTCGAGCAGGGCGAGGCGGGCTTCGAGCCGCCCGGGGACTTCGACCCGGTCCAGCGGGTGGTGGAGTCACTGGCCGGTGCGCCCTGGCGGCACCGGGTGGAGGTGGAGCTGGCGGTCGGCCTCGCCGAGGCCCGCCGCCGGCTTCCGCCCGCCGTCGGCACGCTCACCGAACTCGCCGAGGACCGCGTGCTGCTGCGGGCCCGGGCGCAGAACCTCGACGGCGTCGCGGTGCTGCTGGCCGGCCTGGGGTGGCCGTTCACCGTCCGGGAGCCCGCCGCGCTGCGCGCCGAGGTGCGGGCGCTCGCGGCCCGGCTCGCCGCCTGGGGCGCCGAACCGGCCTGAGCGGCCGCGGCCGGGTAGGGCGAGGGCCCGGGGAGACGGTGCTCCCCGGGCCCTCGGGCGTCCGGACCGGGCCCGGCCGCGTCCGGATCAGGCCTGGCCGCCGGCCGCCCGCTCCTCGGCGACCTTGCGCTTCACATCGGCCATGTCCAGGTTGCGGGCCTGGTTGATCAGGTCCTCGAACACCGTCTCCGGCAGGGCGCCGGGCTGCGAGAAGACGAGTACGCCCTCGCGGACGATCGCCAGCGTCGGGATCGACTGGACCTCGAACGCGGCGGCCAGCTCGTGCTGCGCCTCGGTGTCCACCTTGGCGAAGACCAGGTCGGGGTGGCGCTCGGCCGCCTTCTCGAACACCGGGGCGAACTGGCGGCACGGCCCGCACCACCCGGCCCAGAAGTCGATGAAGACGAAGTCCTTGCCCTCCGGGCCCGGGACGATGTCGTCGAAGTTCTCCTTGGTCAGCTCGACCGTGCTGCTCATCTCGTGATTCCTTCCCTTCCGGAGGTGGCGGCTCAGACCGTCGCCCGGCACAACGGTGCCGGTCGGCGGCGTATTCCGGGGGAGTCGCGGGGGCTCGGGGAACTCCCGGCGCCGGGGTTGAGCACTCGGCGGCCACCACCCGTACAGAAGGGTGTCCGGTCCGTCCCGACCCCTTCCCCCGCGGGAGGCACCCCATGCCCTCCACACTCCGCACCCGCCGGACCCTGGCCCTGACCGCCTCCGGCATCGCGGCCGCCGCCCTGATCGCCGGCTGCGGGTCGTCCGGCGGCTCGTCGCACCCGTCGAGCAGCCCGAGCGCCCCGGCGAGCGTCACCGTGCGGACCGCCCAGGACCCGAAGCTGGGCACGATCGTCACCGACAGCGCCGGCTTCACGCTCTACCGCTTCGACCAGGACCGGAACAGCCCGCCGGAGTCCTCCTGCAACGGCAGCTGCGCCGTCATCTGGCCGCCCGAGCACGCCAACGGCAACGTCACGGTGAAGGGCATCGACAGCAAGCTGGTCGGCACGGTCACCCGCGCCGACGGCACCGAGCAGGTCACCCTGAACGGCTGGCCGGCCTACCGCTACTCGCCGGACACCAAGCCCGGCGACACCAAGGGCCAGGGCGTCGGCGGCACCTGGTTCGCGCTGACCCCGAGCGGCGGCAGGGCGGGCACCGCGGCCGGTTCCCCGCAGATGCCCGCCACCCCGGCGCCCAGCACGCCGGCGCCCAGCAACCCGATGCCCAGCACCCCGGGCTACTGACCGGTCCCGACCGCCCTCGACCGGGAGGCCCGGGTGCGCAACGATGAAGTGGTGACCGAGGAGCACCCCGTCGGACGCGCCGGCGGCCGCGGTACGGGGGCGCCGGACGAGGAGTTGATGCGCGCCCTCTACCGGGAGCACGCCGGTCCGCTGTTCGGGTTCGTGCTCCACCTGGTCGCCGGGGACCGGCAGCGGGCCGAGGACGTGGTGCAGGAGACGCTGGTCCGTGCCTGGCGCAACATCCACCGGCTCGACCCGGAGGCCGGCTCGCTGCGGCCCTGGCTGGTCACGGTCGCCCGGCGGATCGTGATCGACGGTCACCGCAGCGCCATGGCCCGGCCGCGGGAGGTGGACGCCGCGGTGCTGGAGCAGCTGCCCGCCGAGGACGAGACCGACCGGGCCCTGCGGATGATGACCGTCGCGGACGCACTGGCCGACCTCTCGCCCGCGCACCGGGAGATCATCGTCGAGACCTACCTGAAGGGCCGTACGGCCGTCGAGGCGGCCGCCGAACTCGGCATCCCGGCCGGGACGGTGCGCTCGCGGGTGTTCTACGCGCTGCGCTCGCTCAGGCTCGCGCTGGAGGAACGGGGAGTGACATCGTGACCGGACACCCCGACCCGGACCCCGACCGGACGCCCGGCGGCGGCCCGGAGCACGCGGACGTCGGCGCGTACGTCCTCGGCCTGCTGGAGCCCGCCGAGCGCACCGCCTTCGAACAGCACCTCGCCGACTGCCCGCAGTGCGCCGAGCAGGTGGCCGAACTCGGCCCCGTGGAACCGCTGTTGGCCGAGTACTCGGCCACCGTGCGGGCGGCCGGAACGGACCCGGCCGGCCCCGCCCCGCAACCGGGCCCGCAGCTGCTGGACCGCCTGGTCGCCGAGGTCGGCGCCACCCGGCGGCGGGGCCGGATCCGGCGACTGGTGCTGGCCCTGGCCGCGACCGCGATGGTCGCGGCCGGCCCCGCCGTCACCGCCGCGGTGCTCACCGCCGAGCACGCGCCCGCCGTGGTCGCGGTGGCCGAGCAGTTCAGCGCCACCGACCCGAGCACCGGCGCGCACGCCACCGTCGGCCTGGACGGCGCCACCTGGGGCACCCGGGTGAGCCTGCAACTCTCCGGCGTCCAAGGCCCGTTGACGTGCCGGCTGGTCGCCGTCTCGCGCACCGGCGAGCAGCAGACGGTCACCAGCTGGTCCGTCCCCGCGAGCGGCTACGGGGGCGGGGACGGCACCGTGCGCACCACCGGCGGGGCGGCCCTCCAGCCCGGGGACATCGACCACTTCGAGGTCCGGGTCCAGGACAGCGGCGCGCTACTGGTCGCGGTCCCGGCGCACCACACCTGACTCCAGGTCGACCGTGTACGACTCCAGCCGCTCCACCCGGGCCGTGCCCCGCACGCCCGGCCAGTGCGGGCTCGGCTCGCCGGTGCCGGTCATGTGCTCCCGCCGCCAGGTCCGGCTCCAGCCGACCCGCAGCGAGGGCTCGAAGCTGTGCCACCGCTCGCAGCCGCAGGGGGTCAGCACCCGGGCGCAGCCGCGGCAGAGTTCGGCGCGGCCGTGCCCGGTCGGGATCCCCACCGGCGGGCCCTGCTCCCCGCAGGCCGGACAGCCGGGCAGTTCGACGCCGTCCAGCAGCGCGTGCTGCCGCCGGACGTAGTCGGGCAGCCGCAGCGGCGGGTGCAGGAACGGGTCGTGCTCCCAGGCCGCGTTCGGCGATCCCCACCAGCGTTGGTGCCACCACGCCGTCTCCGGCGCCCGCCGCCGCCCGGCCCGCTTCTGCGCCCGGCGCCGCGCCGCGTACTCCTCGGCCCGGGCCCGCCACAGCTCGCGCGCCTCGTGCAGCTCGTCCACCGCGCGGACCAGCGACTCCGGGTCGGCCTCCAGGAAGCGCGGCATCCGGGCGCTGACGGTGAGGTGGTGGTACGTCGCCCGCAGGCCGTACGGCGCGAAGCGGGTCAGACAGGTGCGCAGCGCGCTGTGCCGCCGGTACGGCGGGAGCGCGGCGTCGTGCACCCGGGCCCGGTGGGTGTGGAAGCTGGTCATGACGGAAGCTCCGGGGCCGGCTCCGGGGCCGGTTCCAGGTCCAGTGCCCGGGCGAGCGCGGCGGTGACGGCGGCGGCGTGCTCGGGCAGCTGCTGCCCGGCCCAGCGCGCGGCCAGGGCGAGGAAGTCCCGCAGGTCCCGCTCGACTCCGGCGAGCAGCCGGCGCAGTTCGTCCACCGGCAGCTCGATCACCGGGCCCTCGCCGTTCTCGGCGTTCTCGGCGTTCCGGGTCAGCCGGACGACCCGGCCGACGCACTCGGCCCGGGCGTCGGGGTCGTGCCCGAACCAGGCCGTGCCGGAGCCGTCCGTGACGTTCAGCCACTCGCGCCAGTCCTCCAGGCCGTTGCAGCAGCCCGGTTCGAAGACGGCGCCGGTGGCGGAGTCGGTCACCACCAGGCCGCCGGGGGCGTACGGGTGCGACTCGGTGATCAGCCCGTGCAGGAAGCCGCCCAGCGGGTCCGCCGGGCGCGGCCCGCGCTCCTCGGCCGGCTCGGACTCGGGCTCGACGTCGTTGCAGTCGGCCAGCCGCCACACCGCCGTACCGACCTCGGCCGCCGTGAGCCGCCCGTTCAGCGTGAGGCTCCCGTACGGCTCATGGCTGCCCGTCGGCCAGAGCGCGAAGCCGTCGGGGGCGAAGATCTCCAGGACCGGTCGTATCGACATCATCCGCCGATCATCCCGAACGGACCACCGCCCCGACGAGCGGATTTACCTGCGGGCCGCCCGCCGTCGGGCCGGCCCGCGCCGTGCTCCGGGTCGGTGCGCGTGCGCAGTGGTGGGTGAAGGTGCGTCGGGTGAGCGGGGGCGGCCGGTGCTCAGCCGGCCCGGGCCGCGATCCGGGCCAGGACGCGGCCGCAGTGGCGGGCGAAGGCGCGTTGGGCGAGGGGGAGCAGGGGGCCGGCGAGCCGGGCGTACCGGGCGACCGGTCGGCTGAAGGCGGTGACGGAGAACCGGACCCCGCCGTCCGGGGTCAGCTCGACCAGGAAGGTCTCCTCGCCCCGGGCCAGGTGCCCGGTCCTGGTCCCGTAGGAAGCCGTACCGGTCCGGGCCGTCGACCGCGGCCAGCACCCGGTTGGGGGCGCCGGCCCGCAGCGGGCCGAGGCCGATGGCGCACCGCACGGCGACGCCGGGGGCGGCCCGGTCGGCCGCCGCGTCGATCCGGACGCCCGCGAGCCGGTGCATCCGCCAGTCGAGCAGGGCGGCGCCGGCGGCCTCCAGCGCGGGGCGGCCGTGGCCGATGAGGGCGCTGTGCCGCAGGTGGTTGTAGCCGGCGGGCAGCTCGCCGGTGCGGCTGGCGCCCTGCTCGGGGTAGCTGTAGTCGTTCATCGAGCGGTCTCCGTGACGGCGGTCCCGGCCGCTGCGGTCCGGTCCATGGCGGTCCGTTCCGCGGCAGTGCGGTCCATGGCGGTGCGGCCCGCGGCGGTCCGATCGGCCGCGATCCGGCGCCAGGCGAGCAGGGCGCAGAGCGCGAAGCCGAGCGCGTTTCCGACGCCGTGGGTGGCGGCCATCCAGGTCAGGGTCGGGTGGGGGAGTCCGGCCGCCCGGCCGAGTGCCCACCAGAGGGCGAGCAGCATGGTGAGCGCGAGGACGGCCGAGGAGGCGGCGAGCAGCCGGGCGGTGACGGGATCGCCGCTGCGGGGCCGCAGTTCGCGCCAGGTGACCAGGCCGACCAGCCACATTCCGGTGGTCAATACGGCGGCCCCGGCGAACTGCCACCAGTTGCCGAGGAAGTATCCGGCCAGCACCAGCAGGGTGCCCGCCGGGACGCTGAGCGCCGCGCAGCGGGCCGCGGCCGAGCCCGGGCGGGCGGCGCGGCAGACCAGTCCGGCGACCAGGGCGGCGGTGAACCCGGCGTAGTGGAAGTGCGGCACGGTGAGCGCCAGGATGTGCGGTTCGAAGCCGAACAGCGGGTACCCGGAGCGTTCGGCGACGAGGGCGACCCCGGCCACCGAGGGCGCGGCGAGCGCGGTGAGCACCGCGATCTCGGCGGGCGCGAGCGAGCGGGTGCGGGCCAGCCGCAGCGGCGCGTGCAGGGCGACGGCCAGGGTGCCGAGCGCGTAGAGCAGGGCGCAGCCGGTGGCCGGACCGCCGCGGGGCAGCCAGAGCGAGAGCGCGCCGGGTACGGCGGCGAGCGGCCAGAGCCGGCGGATCCGGGTGAGCCCGGGCTCGTCGACGAGGGCGAGGCCGAGCGGGACGACGGCGCCCATGCCGAGCAGGATCAGCAGGTCGACCAGCTCCGTGGTGCCCTTTCCCATCGCGGGCACACCCCCTTGAACGTGTTCAAATAGCTTGCGCCGCCGACTCTACGCGGCCGAGTTGAACGCGTTCAACTCGGCCCCGAATGTCGCCCCCGTCGGGCTGGCCTGGTGTTCACGGTGGGTGCGGCGCACTCTGGAGGAGTAACCGATGGAGGTGATCCGCCATGCAGACTCTGGTCGGTTGGCACATCGAGATGGAGTTCCGCGAAGAGGGGCCGCGGACCAGCGCCGCCGCACTGCTGCGGCTCGGCGACGGGAGCGAACTGCGCGCCCACGGCTACAGCAGCCGCCACCCCTCCGACCCGGAACAGCTGAGGGTCGGTGAGGAGATCGCGGGGGCCCGCGCGCTCAACGAGCTCGCCTCGCAGCTGCTCACCAAGGCCCACGGCGAGATCCAGGAGGTCAGCCCGGTCCCGACGCACCCGCTGTCCTGACTTCCGGCCCGCAGGCCCCGGCTCGCAGGCCCCGGGCCCGTCCCGGCGTCCCCCGACGCCCTGCCCGCCGCCGTGACCTCCCACCCGCCGTCGTGAACGGCTTCGGAAGCGCCGAGCGCCGGGGCCGCCCCTTTCCGGGGCCCCGGCACTCGATGGGGATCGGCGGTCCGTCAGCCGACGCGGCCCGTCAGTTGACGCAGTAGCCGTTCGGCGGCTGCCAGTCCGGACCGACCAGCCGCTGTTCCAGTTCGTTCAGCGTGATCCGGATGCCGACCGTCCCGGCCAGCCCCACCCGGAACCGGCTGCGGGCCAGCACGACCAGCGCCGTCAGGCCGTACTTGTTGATCAGCGAGGTGCGGTAGCGGGCGGTGTCGTCGGCGTCGCAGAGCCGCGCCCGGGCGGGGACCGGGCGGCCGGTGGGGCGCCCGTGGGCGTCGCAGGGGCCGATCAGCACCCGGGGGTGGCGGCGGATCCGTTCGGCCTCGCCGGAGTGGGCCGGGGCCCAGACCCCGAGGGCCGTGCCGTCGGGCACCACCCAGAGCTGCGATTCCATCCGGCTGCCGTCCTCGTCGAAGGTGGTGAGCAGGAGGTACTTGCTGTCGGCGAGCCGGTCGGTTCGGTGGTGCACCTGTCCTCCCTGTGCCATCGGGGGGTGCGGGTCAGTGCCCGTGGCCCTCGGTGATCTCGCGGAACTCCTCGGCGGTGGGCTTGGGGATCCGGCTGCCCTCGCCGTGGAACCCGCGGGAGAGCCGGGTCCGGGTGCGGGTGAGCACACCGGCCGGGCGGGCCACTCCATTCTCGTCCACCGGGGCGGGCAGTTCGAGGGGGCGGGGCTGTTCGTGCGCCGTGAGCCGGTGCAGTTCCCGCGGCGAGAGCCGGGCGTGCACCTCGGTGAACTCGCCGTGCGGCAGGCGCTTGACGACGCCGGTCTCGCGCCCGTGCAGCACCTTGTCGCGGTCCCGGCGCTGGAGGCCCAGGCACCAGCGCTTGGTGATGACGAAGACGGCGACCGGGACGGCGAAGAAGCCGACGCGGGCGGCGTAGGTGATGGAGTTGAGCGACAGGTGCAGGTGGGTGGCGATCAGGTCGTTGCCGCCGGCCACCAGCGCCACCAGGTAGACGCTGATCCAGGCGGCGCCGAGCGCGGTGCGGACGGGCGCGTTGCGCGGCCGGTCGAGCAGGTGGTGCTCCCGCTTGTCGTCGGTCACCCAGCCCTCCAGGAACGGGTAGGCGGCGATGGCGCCCAGGACCAGCGGGAACAGCGCGAACGGGATGAGCACCCCGAGATTGAGGGTGTGCCCCCACAGCCCGACCTCCCAGCCGGGCATGATCCGGATCAGGCCTTCGGCGAAGCCCATGTACCAGTCGGGCTGGGCGTCGGTGGAGACCTGGTCCGGCCGGTACGGGCCGTACGCCCAGATCGGGTTGACGGTCGCGATCGCGGCCACCAGCGCGGTGATGCCGAAGACCAGGAAGAAGAACCCGCCGGCCTTGGCCAGGTAGACCGGCATCAGCGGCATGCCGACGACGTTCTTCTCGGTCCTGCCGGGGCCCGCCCACTGGGTGTGCTTGTGGTAGAAGACCAGGATCAGGTGCGCCACCAGCAGGCCGAGCATGATGCCCGGGATCAGCAGCACGTGGATGGTGAAGAAGCGCGGCACGATGTCGTGGCCGGGGAACTCGCCGCCGAACAGGAACATCTGGATGTACGTGCCGACCAGCGGGACGGCGAGGATCGAGCCCTCGATGAACCGGATGCCGGTGCCGGAGAGCAGGTCGTCCGGGAGCGAGTAGCCGAAGAAGCCGTCCAGCATGCCGAGGAAGAGCAGCAGGAAGCCGAAGACCCAGTTGATCTCGCGCGGCTTGCGGAACGCGCCGGTGAAGAACACCCGCATCATGTGGACGAACATGGCGGCGACGAAGACGATCGCCGCCCAGTGGTGGATCTGGCGGATCAGCAGACCGCCGCGGACCTCGAAGCTGATGTCCACCGTGGAGGCGTAGGCCTCCGACATCGGGACGCCCTTGAGCGGGACGTACGAGCCCGCGTAGACCACCTCGCCCATGCTGGGCTTGAAGAACAGCGTCAGCCAGACACCGGTCAGGATGATGATCAGGAAGGTGTAGAGGCAGATCTCGCCCAGCATGAAGGACCAGTGGTCCGGGAAGATCTTCCGCAGGTTCGCCCTGGCCAGGGAGTGGATCCCCAGCCGGCCGTCCGCCCAGTCGGCGGCCCGCTGCCCCCGCCCAGGGCTCTGATTCCGGGTCATGTGCACGCACCTCGGTCCGAAGGAAACGGGGAGGAGTCCCCGATTCGCACTGGGGGCCACCATAATCGGGGAGTGATCCCCACTTCCACCCCGGGGTCCTTGGCGGCTCCCCGGACCCCTTCGGGGCTTCGGCCCCGGTCACCTGGCTCCGCGGCCCCCGGTCACCCGGCCCCCGGTCACCTGGCTCCGCGGCCCCGAACGGCGAGCGGCCCGCCCGGTGTCCTGGAGGACACCGGACGGGCCGCGTACGCACCCGAGCAAACCCCCGGCCGTCAGTGCACCAGCACCGGCACCTCGTTCTCCTTCGCCGCGCCCGTGTCCGAGCCCGCCGCGGCACCCGGCCGGCCGGCGTTGACGAAGGTGAAGGCGACCGCGGCGGCCGCCACCAGGATCCCGAAGGACACCCAGATCGCGGTCGAGAAGCCGTGCACCATGCCCTGGAACTGGAACGCCTTGGCGGCGTCCGGCGAGGTGGCCGCCGCGGTGGCGTGCGCGGCCAGCCATCCGGTGGTCGCGCTGGCCGCGATGGTGTTCAGCAGCGCGGTGCCGATGGCGCCGCCGACCTGCTGCGAGGTGTTGACCATGGCCGAGGCCACGCCCGCGTCGCGCGGCTGGACGCCGTGGGTGGCGAGGCTCATGGCCGGCATGAACGCGGTGCCCATGCCGAGGCCCATCAGGACCAGGCCGGGCAGGATCAGCGCCGGGTACGAGGTGTCCACGCCGATGTGGGCCAGCAGGAACATGCCGACCGAGGCGACCAGGAAGCCGGGCGCCATCAGGTAGCGCGCGGGGACCCTGGTCATCAGCCGGGCGCCGATCTGGGTCGAGCCGGTGATCATGCCCGCCACCATCGGCAGGAAGGCGACGCCGGTCAGAACCGGGCTGTAGCCGAGCACGATCTGCAGGTAGTAGGTCAGGAAGAGGAACAGACCGAACATGCCGATCACGGCCATGCCCAGCGACAGGTACACCCCGCCGCGGTTGCGGTCGAGCACCACGCGCAGCGGCAGCAGCGGGGCCTTGACCCGGCGCTCCACCAGCACGAAGGCGGTCAGCAGCACGGCGGCCGCGATGAACAGCCCGATGGTGCTGCCGGACGACCAGCCGTCGGACTCGGCGCGGGTGAAGCCGTAGACCAGCGCGACCAGACCGGTGGTCACCAGCAGCACGCCGGGGACGTCCAGCCGGTTGCGGTTGCGGCCCTCGGCGGGCTCGCGGATCACCAGCACGGCGCCCGCGGCGGCCACGATGGCGAACGGGATGTTGACGAAGAAGGTCCAGCGCCAGTTCATGTACTCGGTGAGCAGGCCGCCGAGGATCAGACCGATGGCGCCGCCGCCACCGGCGATCGCGCCGTAGATGCCGAAGGCCTTGGCGCGCTCACGCGCCTCGGTGAAGCTCACCGCGAGCAGCGACAGCGCGGCCGGCGCGAGCAGCGCGCCGAACACGCCCTGGAGCGCGCGGGCGCCGAGCAGCATCGCGGTGTTGGCCGCGGCGCCGCCGAGCGCGGAGGCGAGGGCGAAGCCGGTCAGGCCGACGATGAAGGTCCGCTTGCGGCCCCAGAGGTCCGCGATCCGGCCGCCGAACAGCAGCAGGCCGCCGAAGGCCAGCGCGTAGGCGGTGATCACCCACTGGCGGTTTCCGTCGGAGATGCCCAGGTCGCGCTGCGCGGACGGCAGGGCGATGTTCACGATGGTGGCGTCGAGGACGACCATCAGCTGGGCGAGCCCGATGAATATCAGGGCCTTCCAGCGCCGGGGATCGGGCAGCGTCGCCGGTCGGGCGTCGGTTTGAGGCATGGGGGTACTCACTTCACGGTGCGTGTGGTGTGCGTGAACGGTCGAATGCCGTACGGGAACGGCGGGTTGCCGCACGGGGAAGGTGCGGTGAAAGGGTGTGCCGGGGCGCGACAGGGCGCCGTCGGGCGGTCGGTACTGGTGGTCGGGTCAGTTCTGGGGCTGGAAGTCCTCGAAGGTCGCGGCCCGGCCGGGCAGCACCGAAGCGGCCGGCGCGCGCAGACCGTCCAGGAAGATCTGCAGGTGCCGGTGGACGAAGTCGTCGAGCAGTCGGCAGGCGGTGTTCGGCAGTGGCCGGGTCAGCTGGCTCATCGCGATGAACAGGTCACCGTGGTCGACGTCCGACCGTAGCTCGCCCGCGGCCCGGGCGCGCTCCATCAGCCCGCCCACGGCGGCCTGCAGGCGCTCCCGGATCTCGGTCAACTCCGGGTCGAACGGGTCGACATGGTTGCTGAACAGGGTGCAGAGACCGCCGACCTTCTCCCCGACGGACGCGTGCGCGAACCGCTGGAGGGCGTCGAACGGGCCGCCGCCGTCAGGAGCGTCCGCCTCGGCCGTCGCCGTCTCGGCGAGGGCCAGGATGCGGTTCTTGACGAGCACCGCCACCTCGTGGATCAGCGCCACCCGGTCCGGGAAGTTCCGGTACAGCGTGGCATTGCCGACCCCCGCCCGCTTCGCGATCTCGTCCAGCGGTGCGTCCGCACCGTGCTCGACGAACGCGTCCCGGGCCGCCAGCACGATCCGCTCCCGGTTCCGGCTCGCGTCCGCACGCAACTTCGGCGTGCGCGCGCTCCCGGCGGGACGGACCGACTCGGCGGTGGTGGTCACGACGACTGCTCCTCATCAGGATACCGGGGAAATTCTCCCCGCTTCTTCCAACGTACTCGCAAACGGGGAATCCGTCCCCGGAATTTCCGCCCCCCATGTGACCTGCGTCATACGAGGGGCGCCTCGGCCGGCTGGGCCGTGATCGGAGCCGAGCGGCCCGTAACCACCCGCCGGGGACCTCGTTGCCCCGAAGGGCGTCCAGGAGGAGGAGGAGGGGCCCGTGGCTGCGATCTCCGAGCGCCCGCAGATTCTGCCCGAGCAGTTCGAGGAGTTCGCCCGTCACCTGGGTCGGACGGTCGAGGGCATCCAGTTGGAGCTCAGCAACGGGAAGTTGGGGATCAAACCCGCGCCGGACGGCGACCACGGCCGCATCATCCAGTGGCTTCTGCGGATCTGCATCCAGGCCCGGCCGGAGCTCTATCTGCATGATCAAGGCCTGAGGCTCGACGGCTACCGGGACGGGCGTGCTCGCCCCGACGGCACGCTCGCCGACGCCGACGCATTCGTCGGGTACGGGGACTGGGCGCCGACCGGCGCAGTCCTGATGGTCGCGGAGGTCACCTCCTACGACTCCGACGCCGACCGTCGTGCTCGCGTGGAGAAGCCCCGGGCCTATGCCGAGGCCGGCATCCCGGTCTACCTCCTGATCGACCGGGACTCCGCTGAGGTCGTCGTCCACAGCCGGCCCGACGGCGTCCGCTACGAGACGGTCCACACCCTCCCCTTCGGCAAGGCCGTCCAGCTGCCCGACCCGGTGGGCATCTCCCTGGACACCGAGCCCCTCAAGAACTGGGTGCGCTGATCCCGGGCATGGCGTCCCCGGGGCGGTGCGGGTGGCGGCCTAGGCTGTGGGCGTCCCGGGCGGCCGGTGGGTCGTCGGAGCCGGGAGGGGCCCGGCGGTCGGGTGGGCAGAGGAGGTTCGCGATGGGCAGCGGTGAGACGGCCGCCAGGGTGCGCTGTGTGGCGGCCGTACCGTGCTGGGTGAGCCTGATGGCCCGGGACCTGGACGACGCCGAGGAGTTCTACGGGCCCCTGCTCGGCTGGGAGTTCGAGCCCGGGCCGGACCGTTTCGGCCCGTACGTGCACGCGGTGACCGGCGGGGAGGCGGTGGCCGGGCTGGGCGTCGCCGGCTTCGGGGCGATCCCGGTCGCGTGGACCAGCTACTTCGGGACGGAGAGCGCCGACGCCGCCGCCGACGCGGTGCGCGAGCGCGGCGCGACGCTGGCGGTCGGCCCGCTGACCTTCGACGCCGGACGGGTGGCCTTCGCGGCGGACCCGGCGGGCGCGGTGTTCGGCATCTGGGAGGGCCCGCCGGGCCGGGCCCGGAAGCTGGACGTGCCCGGCGCGCCGGTCTGGATCGAGCTGCGCACCCCGGACCCGTTCGCGGCGGCACTGTTCTACGGCGAGGTGTTCCGCTGGGACGGCCGGGACCCGGAGCGCTTCGACGTCCGCTGGGAGCACGACCGGGTGGTGCTGCGCGCCGAGGGCCACAGCGTCGCGGCGCTGGCCAAGGAGCAGGCGGGCGGCCCGGCCGGGATGCCGCCGCACTGGGAGGTGTCCTTCGCCGTCCCGGACACCGACCGGGCGCTGGCCCGGGCCGTGGAGCTGGGCGGCGGCGCGCTCGGGCCGGTCTTCGACTCCCCGTACGGGCGGGTGGCCCGGCTGCGGGACCGCGAGGGCGCCCGGTTCGCGGTGATCGGCCCGAAGGACTGACCGGAGCCGGGGAGCCGATCGTCCCGAAGGACTGATCGGCCCGGGGCCCGATCAGCCGGGGGCGTCCAGCTCGGCCCGGTCCGCCCGCAGCCGGTCGCCCAGAGCGGTGCGGGCCGCCGCCGGCAGGGCCTTGCGGGCGGCGGGGAAGAGTTGCTCCTCCTCGTCGCGCAGATGCCGGCGCAGGGTTTCGGCGAGGCCGCGCAGCAGGGTGCCGAGGGCCGGGTCGGCGGGTCCGAGCCCCTGGAGGTCGGCGAGGTACTGCCCGATCGCCAGGTGGTCGTGGATGCTGCGGAAGACCAGCGCCCCGCCGTCGGGCACGTCGTGCTGCACCACGGGGAAGAGGTGCTCCTCCTCGGCGGCGCAGTGGGTGAACAGCAGGTCGGTCAGCCGGGCGAGCAGCTCGCCGCGCCCGGGGTCGTCGGCCGGTGCGGCCTCGATCCGGTCGAGCAGCTCGATCGCCGCCCGGTGGTCGGCGGTGAACTCGCCGAGGATGTCAGGCCTGCGGCTCATGCCCCGCCCGCCTCTCGCACGGAAGACTTCCCCCGTCGCCTTCCAGTATCCGGCGCCGGCCCGTTCACCCGGAGGCGCGCCCGTTCACGCGCGGGCGCGGCCAGTCACCCTCCGTCGTGCAGTCCGGTCACCCGCCGTGCCGCCGCCCGGTCACCCGGCGTCCTGCCGCCCGGCGAGGGCGAGCAGCCGGGTCTGCGGTCCGGCGTCCTCGGGCACCGGCACCGGCGGGTCGAAGAGCCCGCTGCCGGAGAGGTCCCCGTACCCGGCGAACTCGCCGAGCGCGAACCCGACGAGCCCGTCCGGGAGCCGGGTGAGCCGTCCGATGCCCTCGGCGAGGTCCCAGGAGTGGATCACCAGGTCGGTGGTGAGCTGGTCCAGGTAGTACTGGCCGGAGGTGTCGCCGAAGGAGAGGTGGACGGTCAGCTCGGTGGCGCCGGGGACGGCCCAGGCCTCCCGGGCGGCCTCGGCGGCGTCGGTCCAGGCGGTGACCGGGTCGTCGCCGAGCACGTCGCCGTCGAAGCGTCCGCCGACCTCGCCGACGGTGGCGCCCATCAGCAGTTCGGGTACCCAGAGCTGCTCGCCGGTGAGGTGGTTGACCAGGTCGCGGACGGACCAGTCGCTGCACGGTGTGGGGGAGTCCCACTGGCCGGGGGTGATGAGCCGGACGCGCTCGCCGAAGGCGTCCAGCGCCTCGGGGTACGGGGTGCCGGTCCGCGCCTCCCGTCGGTGGTGCCTGTGTTGAGCCATGCCTCCACCCTCTCCGGCCCGGACGGGCTCCGCGAGTCGCCGACGATCCGTCAGTTGTTCAAATTCGAACTTCGCGGTACGGTCGAAGAGCGGCGGTTCAAATTTGAACAACGGTGGGGGTGACGACCCCTGCCCGCCGCACCACCACAACCCGTGACCACGTCCGGCCGCGCCGGACGACGACCGAACCCCGATCGATGGAGACGCGCATGCCGAGCAGCAGCCCGAGCACGACCGCCGCCACCACCACCGTCAGCCCGGCCCGGGCCACCGCCGGGTCCGCGACGACCTCCCCGCACGCCTACGACGCCGGACTCCTGCTCCTGCGCCTGGCCCTCGGCCTGACCATGGCCGCGCACGGCAGCCAGAAGCTGTTCGGCTGGTTCGGCGGCGGCGGGATCGACGGCACCGGTCAGTTCTTCACCATGAGCGGCTACCCGGCCGGCGACGCCATGGCCGTGGTGGCCGGCCTCACCGAGACGCTGGGCGGACTCGCCCTCGCCGTCGGCCTGCTGACCCCGCTGGCGGGTGCCGCGATCGTCGGCACGATGGTCAACGCGATAGCCGTCACCTGGGGCGGCGGCTTCTTCGCCCCGAAGGGCAGCGAGTACGAGCTGCTGCTGACCGCGGGCGCCGCGGCACTCGCCCTGACCGGCCCCGGCCGCTACGCCGTGGACCGCTTCCTGCCGGTGCTGCGGGCGCACCGCCTGGCGTACGGCGTGGCCGCCGTCGTGGTCGGCCTGGTGACGGCGGGCGTGATCCTGCTGCTCCGCAAGTAGCCGCTCCGCAAAGAGCCGCTCCGCAAAGAGCCGCTCCGCAATGAGCCGCTCCGCAATGAGCCGCTCCGGGAGGGGGCGGCCGGGAATTCCCGGAATCCCTCCTTCGCAAGCGGAAAGGGCATGGTGACGACTCGTCGCCGTGCCCTTTCCGCTGTCGTGGATGGGTGGACCTTGGGTAAAGGCCTTCACAATATTGTGTGATGTGTGCAATGGTACATGGCACATCCCCACCGTCTCCACGGCGGAACCGCCCCACGCGGTGCCGCCGTCGACGGACCTCGCTCCACCGTAGGCCGCGCCCCAACTCGCGGCCTTTGACGGCCCGGAGGCCCCCACGTGAATGGCCGACGCTTACTGCGAGTCCCGCAGTTGGCAAGACTGTTGACGCTCGTGCTGACCCTCGTCCTGGCGGTCGGCGTGTTCGCCCCGCTCAGCCAGGCGACCCCCGCCACTCCCACCCCCGGCGGGACGACCCCCACCGGTGCGCCCGTCGGCACGGCGCCCGCCCACCTGGCGCCGCCGCCCGCGATCGGCGCGGACCGCACCGACACCGCCCCCGCGCGGCCGGACGGCCGGAAGCGGCTCAGCCCGGAGGACCTGGTACCCCAGTCGCCGACGGCTCCGCTCACCGGCCTGCCGACGGCCGACCAGCCGCAGGCCAAGGCCTTCGGGCTGGGCGCGGCCGCCGACCGGCCCTGCAACGTCGGTGACTTCACCGGCCGGACCGGCAGCGCGCTGGTCCAGCAGATCAAGTCCGTCGACCTCCAGTGCGTCAACTCGCTGTTCAAGATCGGCCGCGGCGACGCCGCGAACGCGTTCCGCGAGTCGCAGATGACCACCGTGGCGTACGCGGTGCGCGACGCCGCGAACAGCTACCAGGGCAACAACAGCGCGTCGATCTCGCAGCTGATGCTCTACCTGCAGGCCGGCTACTTCGTGCAGTTCTACAACCCCGACGTGGTGGGCCCCTACGGCGCCGGCCTGAAGACCGCGACCCGTTCCGCGCTGGACGCGTTCTTCGCCAACTCCCGTTCGCGGGACGTCACGGCGGACAACGCGGGCCCGCTGGCCCGGGCGACCACGCTGATCGACAGCGCCAAGGACAGCGCCCGCTACCTGCCGGTCGTCAAGCGACTGCTGTCCGACTACGACAGCGCCACCTGGAACCCGACCGGCATGGTCTACGGGCTGACCCCGGTGCTCACCGTGCTGTTCGCCGGACACTGGGAGGCCGACTTCCTCCCCGCCGTCAAGGCCGACCCGAGCGTGCTGGACGCCCTGTTCACCTTCATCTCCCGCAACCAGGGCCTGCACGGCGGCACCTACGGGCGGACGGTCTACGAGGCGACCAACGAGCTGACCCGCTTCATGCAGTACCCGGAACTGCTGCCCAGGGTGCGCCCCTACGCGCGGGCCCTGGCCCAGCAGTCCGCCCCGACCGGACCCACGATGTACCAGCGCGGCTCGGTGGCGCTCGCGGTGAACTGGTGGGACAAGGCCGACTGCTCGTACTACGGCACCTGTGAGGACCCGGCGAAGTTCAAGGCCGCCAACCTGACGGTCGACCACACCTGCAGCCCGAGCATCAGGATCCTCGCCCAGGCGCTGGACAGCACCCAGCTCGGCACCGCCTGCACCAGCCTGAACGGCCAGGACGCGTTCTTCCACGCGGTGGCCAAGGACAGCGGCCCGGTCAAGGACGACGGCAACAGCACGATCGAGGTCGTGGTCTTCCACTCCTCGCTCGACTACCAGGTGCTCGCCGCGGTCATCTACGACATCAACACCAACAACGGCGGCATGTACCTGGAGGGCGAGCCGGCGACGGCCGGCAACCAGCCGCGCTTCCTCTGCTACGAGGCCGAGTGGGCCCGCCCGTCCTTCGAGATCTGGAACCTCAACCACGAGTACACCCACTACCTCGACGGCCGGTTCAACGTCTACGGCGACTACGACGCCGGCCAGGTCCAGCCGATCGACTGGTGGGTCGAGGGCTTCGCGGAGTACGTCTCCTGGTCGTACCGCAAGGCCGTCAACACCGACGCCATCGCGGTGGCTTCGCAGCACACCTACAAGCTGAGCGAGCTCTTCGACACGGTCTACGCCAGGAGCAGCCAGGACCGGGTGTACCGCTGGGGGTACCTGGCCGTGCGCTACATGCTGGAGCAGCACCGCTCCGACGTGGACGCGGTCCTCGCCAAGTACCGGGCCGGTGACTGGGACGGTGCCCGCGCCATCCTGAAGACGACCATCGGCACCCGCTACGACGCCGACTTCGACAGCTGGCTGACCAGGTGCGCCGCCGGCGCCTGCGCCGCCAACACGCCGGGCCAGTCGCAGCTGCCGGAGTGCGCCGGAGGTGACGTCCGGCAGCTGGGCGCCAACTGCGTGCGCAGCAACGTCGCGGCGACCACGGGCAACTACGCGCACTTCTACCTGACGGTGCCGGCCGGCACCAAGCAGGTGAAGATCACCACCAGTGGGGGCACCGGCAACGGCGACCTCTACTACAACCCGGGCAGCTGGGCGTACACCAACTCCCACGTCCTCCGGTCGACCAACCCGGACAACTCGGAGACGCTGACCGTCACCAACCCGCCGGCCGGCTACGTCTTCTTCGGCCTCTACGCCCAGCAGGGCTTCAGCGGGGTGAGCGTCACGAGCGAAATGTGAGCCGAGCACGGCAGCCGGACAGGTGACCGCCCCGGGCGGAGCGCTTCGGCGCCCCGCCCGGGGCGGGTCCGTCGGTGGACCGCCATCACGGGTCCTGACCGAATTCCCCGCAAACTGCGCACAACGCCCCGGGTTCCCAAGGCCATGTGAGATGTGCCATGGTACATGTCACATCCCCCACCGTGCCCGACGGAACCGCCCCCATGCGGCGCCGTCACCAGCGGTCCTCGACACCCCCACCGGTCGCGCCCCACATCGCGGCCGACGACGGCCCGGAGGCCCCCACGTGAGTCCTTCACGTCTGCTGCGACTCCCGCAGCTGGCACGATTGCTGACGCTCGTCCTGTCCCTGTTCCTGGCGGTCGGCCTGTTCGCCCCGCAGTCCCAGGCCGCTCCCGCCGCCCCCACCCCCGGCGGCACGCCCACGCCCGTCCCCACCGGACCGGCCCCGCAGCCCGCCACCGGCGCCCCCGAACGAGCCGACAGCGGGCAGCAGTTGGCCTCGGCCGACCAGCGCGCCCCGCTCCCGGTCGACACCCGGCCGGCCGAGGTCCGGCCGACCGCCAAGGCCCTGCGCCTCGGCGCGGCGGCCGAAAAGCCCTGTACCGTCGGCGACTTCTCCGGCCGGACCGGCAGCGACCTGGTCCAGCACATCAAGGACGCCGACATCCAGTGCATCAACAGCCTGTTCCAGCTCACCGGCGGCGACGCGCGCGGCGCGTTCCGCGAGGAGCAGATGAGCACGGTGGCCTACGCGCTGCGCGACGCGGCGGCCAACTACCCCGGTGACAACAGCACGTCGGTCGAGCAGCTGGTGCTCTACCTGCGCGCCGGCTACTTCGCGCAGTGGTACCACAAGGAGGACGTCGGCGAGTACGGCGCCGGCCTCAAGACCGCGATCCAGTCCGGCCTGGACGCCTTCTTCAACAGCGCGCACTCGCGCGACGTCGCGGCGGGCAACGGGCCCATCCTGGGCGAGGCCGTCACCCTGATCGACAGCGCTCAGGAGAACGTCCGCTACCTGCCGGTCGTCAAGCGGCTGCTGGGCGACTACAAGGCCGACACCTGGAACCCGGCCGGCATGGCGTGGGCGGTCAACCCGGTCTTCACCGTGCTGTTCCGCGGCCACCAGGTGCCCGGCTTCGACGCCGCCGTCGAGGCCGACCCGAGCGTGCTGGACGCGCTGTCCGACTTCGCGACCCGCAACAACGCCCTGCTCGGCGACACCTACGGCGTGCTGGTCTACAACGCGACCAAGGAGCTCACCCGCTTCCTGAAGGACACGGCCCTCCAGGCCAAGGTCCGCCCCCTCGCCAAGGGGCTGGTCGGCACCTCGGAGCCGAAGGGCCGCACCGTCTACCAGTGGGCCGCGGTCGCCGAGGGCGTCGACTACTACGACGCCGGCAACTGCTCGTACTACGGCACCTGCAACAAGGCCGACCAGCTCAAGGCCGGCGTGCTGACCGTGAAGCACACCTGCAGCCCGAGCATCACGATCCTCGCCCAGGCGCTGGACAGCACCCAGGTCGGCACCGCCTGCACCAGCCTGAACGGCCAGGACGCGTTCTTCCACACGGTGGCCAAGGACAGCGGCCCGGTCAAGGACGACGGCAACAGCACGATCGAGGTCGTGGTCTTCCACTCCTCGCTCGACTACCAGGTGCTCGCCGCCGCGATCTACGGCATCGACACCAACAACGGCGGCATGTACCTGGAGGGCGAGCCGGCCACGGCCGGCAACCAGCCGCGCTTCCTCTGCTACGAGGCCGAGTGGGCCCGCCCGTCCTTCGAGATCTGGAACCTCAACCACGAGTACACCCACTACCTCGACGGCCGGTTCGACATGTACGGCGACTTCGAGGCCGGCATGACCACCCCGACCGTCTGGTGGGTGGAGGGCTTCGCCGAGTACGTCTCCTGGTCGTACCGCAAGGTCAACAACGACGCGGCCATCGCGGCGGCCGGCCGCCACACCTACCGGCTGAGCGACCTCTTCGACACCGCCTACGGGGACCAGGACCGGGTGTACCGCTGGGGGTACCTGGCCGTGCGCTACATGCTGGAGCAGCACCGCTCCGACATGGACGCGGTCCTCGCCAAGTACCGCGCCGGTGACTGGAACGGTGCCCGCACCATCCTGAAGACCACCATCGGCACCCGCTACGACGCCGACTTCGACAGCTGGCTGACCAGGTGCGCCGCGGGCGCCTGCGCCACCGACGGGGGCGGCACGCCCACCACGCCGGGCACCCCGCTGCCCGAGTGCACCGCCACCGACACCCGCCTGCTGGCCGCCAACTGCACCCGCAGCAACGTCGCGGCCACCACGGGCAACTACGCGCACTTCTACCTGCTGGTGCCGGCCGGCACCAAGCAGGTGAAGATCACCACCAGCGGGGGCACCGGCAACGGCGACCTCTACTACAACCCGACCGGCTGGGCGTACACCGAGAGCAGCGCCACGCACTCGGCCGGCCCGGACAACTCCGAGACGCTGACCGTCACGGACCCGCCGGCCGGTGGGTACGTCTTCTTCAGCCTCTACGCCCAGCAGGGCTTCAGCGGGGTGAGCGTCACGAGCGAAATGTGAGCCGAGAACGGCAAACGGACAGGTGACCGCCCCGGGCGGAGCGCTACGGCGCCCCGCCCGGGGCGGGTCCGCGTTCCGCGGTCGGGGGTCGGCGGTCTGTGCCGGCCGGCGGGAACGGGGCCGGCGGGAACAACGAGCCGCACCAGGGTGCTAAGGTGGTTGAAAGTTGGACTACCTGGGACGGGTGAGCAGCATGCAGTTCGGAATCTTCTCCGTCGGCGACGTGACGACCGACCCCACCACCGGCCGCACCCCCACCGAGCACGAGCGGATCAAGGCGATGGTGGCCATCGCCCGCAAGGCCGAGGAGGTCGGCCTGGACGTCTTCGCGACCGGCGAGCACCACAACCCGCCGTTCGTCCCGTCCTCGCCGACGACCATGCTCGGCTACATCGCCGCGCAGACCGACCGCATCATCCTCTCCACCTCGACCACGCTGATCACCACCAACGACCCGGTGAAGATCGCCGAGGACTTCGCGATGCTCCAGCACCTGGCCGAGGGCCGGGTGGACGTCATGATGGGCCGCGGCAACACCGGCCCGGTCTACCCCTGGTTCGGCCAGGACATCCGCCAGGGCATCCCGCTCGCGGTCGAGAACTACGCGCTGCTGCACCAGCTGTGGCGCGAGGAGGTCGTGGACTGGCAGGGCCGCTTCCGCACCCCGCTGCAGGGCTTCACCTCCACCCCGCGCCCGCTGGACGACGTCCCGCCGTTCGTCTGGCACGGCTCGATCCGCAGCCCGGAGATCGCCGAGCAGGCCGCCTACTACGGGGACGGCTTCTTCGCGAACAACATCTTCTGGCCCAAGGAGCACTTCAAGAAGCTGATCAGCCTCTACCGCGAGCGCTTCGCCCACTACGGCCACGGCACGCCCGAGCAGGCGATCGTCGGCCTCGGCGGGCAGGTGTTCATGCGGAAGAACTCCCAGGACGCGGTGCGCGAGTTCCGTCCGTACTTCGACAACGCGCCGGTCTACGGGCACGGGCCCTCGCTGGAGGAGTTCACCGAGCAGACCCCGCTGACCGTGGGCAGCCCCCAGGAGGTCATCGAGAAGACCCTGACCTTCCGCGAGACCTTCGGCGACTACCAGCGCCAGCTGTTCCTGATGGACCACGCCGGCCTGCCGCTGAAGACGGTGCTGGAGCAGCTGGACCTGCTCGGCGAGGAGGTCGTGCCGGTGCTGCGCGAGGAGTTCGCCAAGGGCCGCCCGGCCGGAGTGCCGCAGGGGCCGACCCACGCCGCGCTGGTCGCGGCCCGGGACGCGCGGGAGAACGAGAAGGCGGAGGTGGCCAAGTGACCGCGTACAAGCTGGTGGTGGTGAGCGCCGGACTGAGCAAGCCGTCCTCGACGCGGCTGCTGGCGGACCGGCTCACCGACTCGACCGTGCGCCGGCTCGCCCCGGAGGGCCGCGAGGTGGACGTCACCGTGGTCGAACTGCGGGACCTGGCGGTGGAGATCGCCAACAACTTCGTCACCGGCTTCCCCGGCGCCGGGCTGCGCGCGGCGATCGAGGCGGTGACGGAGGCGGACGCCCTGATCGCGGTGACGCCGATCTTCACGGCCTCGTACAGCGGCCTGTTCAAGTCCTTCTTCGACGTGATCGACAACGACGCGCTCACCGGCAAGCCGGTGCTGATCGCCGCCACCGGCGGCACGCCCCGGCACTCGCTCGCCCTGGAGCACGCCGTCCGCCCGCTGTTCAGCTACCTGCGCGCGGTGGTGCTGCCGACCGCCGTCTACGCGGCCACCGACGACTGGGGCACGGCGGGGGACGGGCTCACCGACGGCCTGCCGCGCCGGATCGACCGGGCGGCCGGGGAGCTGGCGGCGCTGCTGGCCGGGCGCGGCCCGGCGGCGCCGGAGCTGCCCGAACAGGTGGTGCCGTTCGCCGAGCAGCTGGCGGCGCTGCGGGTCTGAACCCGCCCGACGTCCGCGGGGGAGGGCCGCCCGTCCGCGTCGAACGGCCCGCATTGAACGGCCCGCATTGAACGGCCCGCATCGAACGGCCCGCATCGAACGGCCCCGTCGGAACGGCCCCGTCGGAACGGCTTCCGGCGGGGCCGTCCGGTCCGCCCGGTGGGGCCGTTCGGCTGTGCGCCGGCCGTGCCGGATTGTCCGCTTTGCGATGTAATCATTCCCATGATCGGATCAGTGCTGGTCCATCCCCCGCCCGGCGTCCCCGCGCCACGCCGGGAGCGGCTGCCATGAGCCTGCTGCGGGAGAACCCCGTCCTCGCGCTGTTCACCTGCCTGGCGCTCGGCTACCTGCTCGGCAGGCTGCGCGCCGGGCCGATCCGGCTCGGCGGCATCTGCGGCACGCTGATCGTCGCCATGCTGATCGGCAGCCGGCACGTCAGCGTCAACGCCGACGTCAAGAACGTCGCCTTCGCGCTGTTCATCTTCTCGCTCGGCTACATCGCCGGCCCCCAGTTCTTCGCCAACCTCAACGCCAAGGGCCTGCGCTTCGCGGTGCTCTGCGTCCTGGAGGCGGTGCTGGTCGTCGGGATGGCCTACGGCATCGGCACGGCCTTCGACCTGGACGTCGGCACCGCGGCCGGCATCCTCGCCGGAGCGGCCACCGAGTCGGCCGTCGTCGGCACCGCGCAGGAGGCGATCTCCAACCTCTCCGGCATCAGCGCCGACCAGTCCGCCCAACTGCAGAACCACGTGGCCGCCGCCTACTCGGTCTGCTACCTCTTCGGCCTGGTCTCCATCGTGCTGCTGACCAGCCAGATCTTCCCGCTGGTCATGCGGATCAAGCTGCCCGACGCCTCCCGCGAGCTGTGGCAGAAGCTGCGCGGCGGCAAGGGCGCGCCGGCCGGCGACGAGCAGCCCGCGCTGCCCCCACTGGTCGGCCGCACCTACCTGGTCTCCCAGGGCGAGGGCTCCACCATCGCCCGGGTCGAGGAGGTCCGGCCGAGCCTGGTCACCGTCGAGGGCGTCCGGCGGGACGGCCGCACCCTCCACCCCGAGCAGGACTTCCGGCTGCGCCGCGGCGACCGGGTGCTGCTCGTCGGCCGCCGCGAAGCGGTCATCGACACCGGCCACGAGCTGGGACCGGAGACCCCCGGCGTGCCCGGCCTGGACAGCCCGCTGGTGGTCCGCGACATCGTCCTCACCAACAAGGACTTCGTCGGCCGGACGGCGGGGGAACTGGCCGCGGACCAGCCGTCCGCGACCTCCGGGATCTACCTGACCGACGTCCAGCGGGTCGACCAGCACCTGCCCGCGATCACCGACACCGAACTGCACCGCGGCGACACCGTGACCGTCACCGGCGCCCGCTCGGCCGTCGACCGGTTCGCCGCCAAGGCCGGCGTCAGCATCAGCAAGGACGCCATCGACTACATCTACATCAGCCTCGGCATCTGCGTCGGCGTGCTGATCGGACTGATCACCGTGCACGCCGGGGACGCCGCGCTCTCGCTCGGCACCGGTGGCGGCTGCCTCGTCTCCGGCCTGGTCTTCGGCTGGGTCAGGGCCCAGCGGCCCACCTTCGGCGCCTACCCGCCGGTCGCCGCGCAGACCGCCAAGGACCTCGGGCTCTCCGTCTTCATCGCGGTCACCGGCCTGGCCGCCGGCCCCGACGCGGCCGCACTGCTCAAGGACCACCCGGTGCTGCTGCCGCTCTCCGGCATCCTCATGGTCACCGTCCCGGCGGTGCTCTCGCTGTTCGTCGGCCGCAAGCTGCTGAAGATCGAGCCGCCGATCCTGGTCGGCGCCATCGCCGGCCAGCAGTGCAGCACCCCGGCGATCACCACCGTCACCAACGTCGCCCGGAGCAGCATCCCGATGCTCGGCTACACGATCACCTACACCATCTCCAACTTCCTGCTCCCGCTCACCGGACCGATCCTGGTCGGCATGCTGGGGGCCTGACATGACGATCCGTCAGCAAAGGTGTGCCCTGCGGGACCTTGTGCCGGGTGCGCCGGCAGGACCCGCAGGACGCGCCCCAGCCGCCCGCCCTCCCCGAGGAGAGTCGAGAACGCCATGACGAAGCCCAGCATCGGCCGCGAGGAGATCCGCCGACTGGCCCGGCTCAGCCCCTTCGAGCTCAAGGCCGAGTTCGTCCGGCTCGCCGAGGCCTACCAGCGCAACGAGCCCGGGCAGAAGGACACGTCCACCGCCCACATGCTCAACGCCGGCCGCGGCAACCCGAACTGGATCTGCACCGGCCCCCGCGAGGCCTGCCTCGCGCTCGGCCACTTCGCGCTGGGGGAGAGCCGCCGGGTCTGGACCGCCGACGACCTCGGCGGCATGCCGGAGCGGTCCGGCATCGCCGGCCGCTTCGACGCCTTCGTCCGCAGCCACCCCGAGCTGCCCGGCATCGAACTGCTCCGGCGCAGCGTCGAACTCGCCGTGGACCGCTTCGGGTTCGAGCGCGAGGACTTCCTCCACGAGCTCGCCGACGCGAGCATCGGCGACAACTACCCCGTCCCCGACCGGATGCTGGTGCACGCCGAGCAGATCGTCCGCGGCTACCTCCAGGAGGAGCTGATGGACCGCCGGCCCGCGTCACCGCAGCAGCCCGAGCTGTTCGCCACCG
The DNA here is from genome assembly GCF_042798815.1 of Kitasatospora sp. NPDC057738. NCBI lineage: Bacteria > Bacillati > Actinomycetota > Actinomycetes > Kitasatosporales > Streptomycetaceae > Kitasatospora > Kitasatospora sp. NPDC057738. The sequence continues at coordinate 28,111 of NZ_JBHVJT010000093.1, forward strand.
AGGGCGGCACCGCCGCGATGTGCTACGTCTTCGACTCGCTGATGAAGAACGGCCTGCTGCACCGGGGCGACAGGATCGCCCTGATGGTGCCGGTGTTCACCCCGTACATCGAGATCCCCGAGCTGGACACCTACGACTTCGAGGTGGTCGAGATCCAGGCCGACAAGCTGGTCGAGACCGGGGTGCGGGCATGGCGCTACCCGGCCGAGGAGGTCGCCAAGCTGGCCGACCCCGGGATCAGGCTGGTCTGCCTGGTCAACCCGAGCAACCCGCCCTCCCTGGCGCTGTCCCGGCAGGTCACCGACCAGATCAAGGAGATCGTGGCCACCGCCAACCCCAACCTGGTGATCGTCACCGACGACGTCTACGGCACCTTCGTCGACGGCTTCCGCAGCCTGGCCGCCGAGCTGCCCCGCAACACCCTGCTCGTCTACTCCTACTCCAAGCACTACGGCGCCACCGGCCACCGCCTCGGGGTGATCGGCCTGGACCGGGACAACGTGATCGACGAGATGATCGCCGCCCTCCCGGCGGAACAGAAGGAGCGCCTCGCCAAGCGGTACGGCAGCCTGAGCCTGGAACCCGAACGGATCCGCTTCATCGACCGGCTGGTCGCCGACTCCCGGCAGGTCGCGCTCAACCACACCGCCGGTCTCAGCCTGCCGCAGCAGGTCCAGATGGTGCTCTTCTCGCTGTTCGCGCTGCTGCCCGAGGGCAAGGCGTACAAGGCGCGGGTGCAGGGCATCGTCCGCCGACGGCTCGGCCTGCTGCTGGAGGGGTCCGGGATGAAGATCTCGGACGACCCGCGGCGGGCCGGCTACTACGTCGAACTCGACCTGCTGGCCGAGGCCGAGCGGGTCGCGGGCAAGGACTTCGCGACCTTCCTGGAGAAGAACTACGAGCCCACCGAGCCGCTGTTCCGGCTCGCCGAGCAGACCGGTGTGGTGCTGCTCAACGGCGGCGGCTTCGACGGGCCCGAGTGGTCCGTGCGGGTCTCGCTCGCGAACCTGGACGACCTCGACTACCTGAAGATCGGACACCACCTCCAGCGGATCTTCGCCGACTACCGCGCCGAGTGGGACGCCTCCCGGGCGTCCTGAGAGAGGTCACGACCATGCAGACCGAACCGCAAGCCGTGCTCTCCCCACTGACCAGCGCGGCCGTCTTCCTGGTCCTCACCGTCGAACCCGGCCGGGAGGACGCCGTCCGCGACCTGCTGCCCGAGCTCGCCGGACTGCGCCGCGCCGTCGGCTTCCGCGCCCCCGAGGGCGCCCTCACCTGCGTCACCGGCATCGGCTCCGAACTCTGGGACCGCCTCTTCGCCGGCCCCCGCCCGTCCGCCCTGCACCCCTTCCGGGACGTGGCCGGCCCCCGCCACCGGGCCCCGGCCACCCCCGGCGACCTGCTGCTGCACCTGCGGGCCGAACGGATGGACCTCTGCTTCGAACTGGCCGCGAAACTCACCGAACGGCTCGCCGGGGCGGCCGCCGTCGTCGACTCCGTCCAGGGCTTCAAGTACTTCGAGGACCGGGACCTGCTCGGCTTCGTCGACGGCACCGAGAACCCGGAGGGCCGGGCCGCCGAACGCGCGGCCCTGATCGGCGCCGAGGACCCGGAGTTCACCGGCGGCAGCTACGTCGTCGTGCAGCGCTACGTGCACGACATGGACACCTGGAACGCGCTGGGCGTCGAGCAGCAGGAGGGGGCGGTCGGCCGCACCAAGCTCGACGACATCGAGCTGTCCGACTACGCCAAACCCGCCGACTCGCACGTGGCGCTCACCGTGATCACCGGGCCGGACGGCGAGGAACGGCAGATCGTCCGCTTCAACATGCCGTACGGCACCTTCGGCTCCGCCGGCCGCGACGGCGAGGTCGGCACCTACTTCATCGGCTACGCGGCCGACCCCGGGGTGACCGAGGAGATGCTGCGCAACATGTTCATCGGCAACCCGCCCGGCACCACCGACCGGCTGCTCGACTTCTCCACCGCCGTCACCGGCGGGCTGTTCTTCGTCCCGACCGCCGACTTCCTCGACTCCCCGCCGCCGGCGCCGGCTGCTTCCGCGTCCGTCCCCGTCCCTGCGGCCGTTCCCGTGGCAGTCCCTGTATCCGCAGCCGTCCCCGTTCCCGTGGCCGGTTCCGGGGACGGCTCGCTCGGCATCGGAAGCCTCAAGCAGACCCCCTGACGGACCACCTGACGCCCTGACGGACCACCTGAACAGGACCCCGCACATGAACAACCTCCACCGGGACCTCGCCCCGATCTCCGCCGCCGCGTGGGAGGAGATCGAGGAGGAGGCCCGCCAGACCTTCAAGCTCCACATCGCCGGCCGCCGGGTGGTCGACCTCAACGGCCCCGAGGGCGCCACCCTCGCGGCCGTCGGCACCGGCCACCTGACCGCCATCGACCCCCCGACCGACGGCATCCAGGCCCGCGCCCGCGCCGCCCAGCCGGTGGTCGAGCTGCGCGTCCCCTTCACCGTCCGCCGCGACGCCGTGGACGACGTCGAACGCGGCTCCCGGGACTCCGACTGGCAGCCCGTCAAGGACGCCGGTCGCAAGCTCGCCCTGGCCGAGGACCGCGCCGTCTTCGAGGGCTACCGCGCCGCCGGCATCGACGGCATCCGCGCCGCCTCCACCAACCCTGCGGTCCAACTCCCGCTGGACGTCAGGGAGTACCCCGAGGCCGTCAGTCGCGGGCTCACCGCCCTCCGCCTCGCCGGCGTCGGCGGCCCGTACTCACTCCTGCTCGGCGCGGACGCCTTCACCGCGGTCAACGAGACCAGCGACCACGGCTACCCCGTCCACAACCACATCGCCCGCCTCCTCGACGGGGACATCATCTGGGCCCCGGCCATCGAAGGCGCCTACCTGCTCTCCGCCCGCGGCGGGGACTTCGAGCTGTTCCTTGGCCAGGACGCCTCTGTGGGCTACCTCTCCCACGATGCCGAAACGATTCAGCTCTACCTTCAGGAGACGCTGACGTTCCGGGTGTACACGGGAGAGGCGGCCGTGACGTTGGTCCGCAGCAGGCCCTGACCGGTGGTTCGTACGGTCCGGTACGCGCGACCCGGTCTTCCCGCGCCCTCCCGCCCTCGTGCGCGGGCACGAGGGCGGGAGGGTCGCTCACATCAGCAGCTGGGGAGCGTGCCGCTGGCGCCCCGGGGCAGTGCACACCAGATGGGCAACCACTCCACGCACGACGACGAGCCGTCCTGGTTGTGGTTGTGGTTGTGGTCGAACGAGGCCCTCGTGCGAGAGGTCGAACGTACCCGGGGTGATGTTGCGTGGTGCAAGGTTGTCGTTCTCCTTCGGCTGTGCTCGAAGGGGCGTTCCCCTTCGGAACACCAGTGCATCAGGAGACACCTGTGTCAATCAAGTCGCTTGCGCAGCAGGCCTCTTGACTGGTAGTCATATGTATGACAGCTGTGGGGCGAGGGGTACTCCGTCACGAGGAGCATCGGTCCTGGCGGTCGCGGATCTCGGCGAGTGCCTCCCTGGCTCGGGTGGCCTCCTCGACCGCGTGGATCCGCTCGGCGAGGTGGGCGGCCGTCGCCAGGTGCTCGGCAGCCTCGTCGGGCAGGCCGAGCGCGTCCGAGCACAGACCCAGCCCGCGGAGGGCGATGGCCTGCTCGCGGGTGGTTCCGACGGAGCGTGCGAGGCCCAGTGCGGTGGTGTACTGGTCGCGGGCGTCCGTGTGGCGCCCGGCCGCGCGGAGGGTGTCCGCGAGGGCGATCAGGGCGTTCACCTCGGTTCGCACGCCACCGCTCTCCCGGAAGGTCGTGAGGGCCGACCCGTACAGCTCCAGGGCGCGGTCGAGCTCTCCGGGGATCGAGAGTGAGGCCGCCAGATTGATCTTCACGATGGCGAGGTCGAACTGGGGCAGGTGGCCACTCCCGAGGCTGAGGACCAGCTCGAAGGCCGATCGGGCCGCGAGGAGGTTCCGGGCTCCGAGGTGGAGGTCGCCGATGTTGTTGAGGATGCGCAACTCGAACGGCCGGTCGTTGAAGTCGCGGGCGAGCGGGAGGGCGTTGCTGTAGGCCGACAGCGCGGATTCCGCGTTGCCCAGAGAGCTGTGCACGATGCCGACGTTCGCGAGGCAGCGGGCGGCGTTCCAGTGGTCGCCGGTCTCCCGGCGGATGCCCAGTGCCTCCTCCTGATGAGCCAGGGCCTCGGACAGCGCCCCTTGGTGCCATCGGGCGAGGCCGAGGATCCCGAGTGCGTTGGCGACGGCATCCCGGTCGTCCTCCGCCCGGGCCAGGTCCAGGCCGTGCGACAGGGCTTCGACGGCGGACGGATAGCGGGACGCGTTGGCGAGCGTCGCGCCGAGGTCGATCAGTGCCCGCGCCTCGCAGCGGTCGTTCTCGACGGATCGCCAGTGGGCTGCGGCCGTCCGGTGCATGTCATGGGCGTCGCTCCAGTAGGCCTCGGCTTCGAGGTGGCCGGCCAGCACATGGGAGATCCAGGCGCCGCTCTCGGGGAATCCGAGCTCCCCGGAGTTCGCCACCAGGGCCAGCAGACCCGGACGTTCCGCGGTCAGCCAGGCCTTCACCGACTCGCGGGAGTCCAGGGCGAGGTCCGTCAGCAGGTCGGCCAGGTCGGGCCCGCCGACGGGCTCGGGAACCGGCAGTCTCGAACGCCGCGGATAGAGGATGCGGTCCGCGGCGTCAGCTGCGTGGAGAGCGTAGCGGAACAGCCGGTTGACGGCCGCCGCCCGTTGCTCCTCGCCCGGGTCCAGAGCGGTGGCGAATTCCCTGATCAAGTCATGGAACTGGTAGCGCTCCGGTGAGATCTCCTGGATCAGATGGCAGTTCAACAGCGCCTCGAGAATGCGGTCGGTCACGTCGACCGGCCGCCCGAGCAACGCGGCTGCCGCGTGGAGCCCGAAGTCCGGGCCCGGATGGAGCCCGAGCAGCCGGAAGGCCGAGCGCTCGCTCGGCGGGAGATAGCGGTAGGAGAGCTCGAACACCCGGGCGATGCTCTCCGACCCATTGCGGAATTCGGCAAGGCGTCCGTTCTTGCGGGCCAGCCGCCGCGCGAGATGGGGGAGCGTCCAGGACGGGCGTGCCTTGAAGCGGCTGGCGGCCAGTGCGATGGCGAGTGGAAGCAGGCCGCAGAGCTTCACGATCTCGATGATGTGTTCCCGCTCCACCGCGCGCTCCGGGCCGACCACGTTCAGGAACAGGGCGACGGCGTCATCCACCGTCAGGACGTCCAGGAACACCGTCTTGGCGTCCGGGAGGTCGGTGAGGCGCTGACGGCTGGTGATGATGACCAGGGCGGTCGGTGCGGGCGGCAGCAGCGGGCGGACTTGAGTGGCATTCGAGGCGTCGTCGAGGATGACGACGGCCCGACGCGAGGACAGGGCCTCCACGCACAGTGCGAAGACCTCCTCCGCGTCGAGCGGGATGGTGGTGGCCGGAACACCCAGGCGTCTGAGCAGGAGGGCGCCCGCTGCCTGCGGGGTGAGCGGCGGCTGGTTGCCGACGTGGGCGCGCAGGTTGAGGTAGACGTAGCCGTCCGGGAAGTACTCGCACATCAGGTCGGCGGCGTGCAGGGCCAGGGTGGTCTTGCCGACCCCCGGCATGCCGAGGATCGCGGAGACGGTGACGACGCCGCCGTGGGCGAGCCGGTCGTGGGGGCGGGGCAGCACCCGGCGCAGGTCCTCCTCCCTGCCGACCATGCGGTGCCGTCCGGGCACCCGCGCCGGAGGTGTCGCGCGAGGGGCCGGAGCCAGTGAGGGGGGTGGAGTGATCACGGCTCGCCCCCGTTCACCGGGGAGCGGTTCGCCACGCAGCATGCGCTGATGCAGGCGGGTGAGCGGGCCACCGGGCTCGGTGGCGAAGTGGGCGTGAAGCAGGCGGACGACGGCGGGGTAGACGGCCAGCGCCTCCGCTTGTCGGCCGGCGGCGTGAAGGGCGGTCATCAGGTGCCCGGCAAGGCGTTCGTCGGTGGGACGGTCCTCGCGCAGCGCGGTGAGCTCGGGGATCAACTCGTGGTGCCGGCCGAGGCGTAGGTCGACCTCGACCCTCAGCAGCGTGGTGGTGAAGTGCTGGTCGGCCATGGCGGTGCGGGCGGTCTGGGCCCAGGTGCCCGGAAGCCCGGCGAGCGGTTCACCGCACCAGAGCTCCTCGGTTCGGTTCAGTACGGTTCTGGCCTGGTGATCCTGCCCGTTCTCGGCGAGGAGTCTGGCCTGTCGGGTGAGGTCCAGATACTGATGCCAGTCAATCAGTTGGGGGTCGGCCCTGAGGGTGTACGTGTGCGATCGGGTGTCGATCGCGGGGGCGTCCGACGGGCTTTGCCCCCCGGCGAACCGGGTTGCCCGTCTCAACAGGGCACGAAGGTGGGAGATATGGCTGTACAGGCTGGCCAGCGCGCTGGGAGGCGGTTCGTCGTCCCACAGCCGGTCCGCGAGTGACGTGTGGGACAGCGGCCTTCCGACCTCCAGGGCCAAGGCCGCCAGTAACTGTCGTCGCTTGTCCGATGGGATCGCCAATTGCTCAGTGTTTACCGACAGTTCAACTGAACCCAGGAGATGAACCCGCATCTTGACGCCCCCCGCCGGTTGGCTACCAGCTTGCCGTGTCGCGGGTGAGCATCGCATGCACGTGAGGTAATCGGCCATACCACCGCAGGGTTCGGTGCCCATGCTTTTGGGAATTGTCTCGACATGACGAAGCGTCATGTGATAGCGCCGCAGGGGTAATTCGTCCGAGGTCGGGGGTCCCAGTGACAGGATCGACCGTGGTCGGCGGGCGCCGGTGAACGACGTCAACCTGCCGTACGGACTGGTGCGGAACTCGTTGGCCGGTGCCACGACGGTCGCCGGTCCGGTGGTGCAGGCCGGAACGATCCACGGCGGGCTGCACCTGCACGGCGCGTCCGCCCTGCCCACGCCCAGGCAACTCCCGCCCTGTCCTCGGCGGTTGATCGGGCGGGAGGCGGACCTGGCGGCGCTGGACCTCTCGCTGGCCCCCGACGCCGGGGCGGCGGACGTCACCCTCGTGGTGACCGGCCCCGCCGGGGTCGGCAAGACGGCCCTGGCCGCGCAGTGGCTGCGCGGGCCGGCCGGGCACTTTCCGGCCGGACAATCGTGCACGGGACCTCGCCGTGACGCGCCCGGTGGGCCCCCCCACCCGGAC
>NZ_JBHVJT010000093.1:35264-39582 GCF_042798815.1 Kitasatospora sp. NPDC057738
GACTGGAGGGCCTGCCCCCTCCCGTCACCCCGATACGTCGTGGCGGCGCCCACCTCTTTGTGGGTCACCTCCCCCGTTGGGGCAAGAAGTCTCTCCTCCCTCGTTCGTTGCCTCCCCCCCCAGGCCGGCCGCTTCCCGGACGGCCAGCTGTACGCGGACCTGCGCGGCTACGCGCCCGGTGGCCCCGCCGACCCGGCCGAGGCCCTCGGCGGCTTCCTGCGGGCCTTCGGGATCTCCCCGGTGCCCGGGAGCCTGGAGGAGGGGGCCGCGCTCTGGCGCTCGCTGGCGGCGGAGCGGCGGATCGCGGTGCTGCTGGACAACGCCTCGACGGCCGCCCAGGTGCGGCCGCTGCTGCCCGGCTCGGACCACACGGTGGTCGTGGTGACGAGCCGCCGCCGGCTCACCGGGCTGGGCATCGACGGTGCGGTGTTCCGGCCGTTGGGCCCGCTCGCCCGGGAGGCCTCCACCGAGATCCTCGCCGCGCGGGTCGGCAGGCACCGGGTGGTCGACGAGCGCGCCGCCGCGGCCGAGGTGGTGGAGGCCTGTGCCGGGCTGCCGCTGGCGATCTGCCTGGCGGCGGCCCGCATAGCGGCGCGCCCGGCCCAGTCGCTCGCGGCGACGGCCGAGATGCTCGGCCGCGGCACCGACCGGCTGGCGGTGCTGAACGTGGAGGGGGAGACGGTGCGGGACCTGCTGGACGCGTCCTACGGTGTGCTGGAAGCGGAGGCCGCCCGGCTCTACGGGCTGTTGGGCCTGCTGCCCTTCGCCGAGTTCACCCTGGAGAACGCCGCCGTGCTGGCGGACGTGGACGTGGCCGGGGCCGATCGGCTGCTGGACGGTCTGATCGATGTGCACCTGCTGGAGGAGACCGGGCCGGAGCGGTTCCGCTTCCACGACCTGGTGCGGCTGCACGCCCGGGCGCACGGGGCGCGGGTCCGGGCGGCCGGGTCCACCGGGGCCGCGCTGGACCGGCTCGTCGACTGGTACCTCGCCTCGGCCACGGCCGCCGAGGCGGTCGTCTCGCCGACCCACCGCACCCTCGCCCGCGACTACCGCAGCCGCCCGGTCCATCCGGCGCGGGAGTTCGGGGGCGACGTCCCGGCCCTGGAGTGGTACGACGCGGAACGCGACCGGCTGGCGGGCGTCCTGCGCTGGTGCGGGGAGCTGGACCGCCCCGCGGCGGCGTGGCAACTCGCGGACGCCATGTGGCCGTTGTTCCTGCGGCTGCGCCCGGCCCGGCTGTGGGTCGAGGCGACCCGGATCGGCCTGGACGCGGCCCGGGCGGCCGGTTCCCGCAGCGGCGAGCTGCGGATGCTGACGGACGGCGGGAACGGACTGCGGAACGCGGGGGAGGGGGAGGAGGCGGCGCGCTGGTTCAGCGAAGCCCTCGTCCTCGCCCGGGAGCTGGGCCGTCCGCTGGTGCAGGCGGACGCGCTGTACGGGCTCAGCCAGACCCACCGGATGGCCGGCCGGCTGGACGCGGCCGCCGAGTGCCTGCACGAGGTGGTCCGGCTCCGCGAGGCCGAGGACTACCTGCGCGGTTCGGCGCTGGCCCGGCTGGCGTACGGCGAGGTGCTGCTGCTGGCCGGCCGGGCGGCCGAGGCGGTGGAGCCGGTCGAGCGGGCGGGCCGCGAGCTGGCCTCGATCGAGGACGACTACGAGGCGGCCCGCGCGACGGCCTTCCTGGGCCTGGCGCACGGCCGGCTGGGTGCGTACGAGCGTGCCGAGGCCCATCTGGAGGAGGCTCTGGCGGGGTTCCGGGCCCGGCTGTCCGCGCACTGGGAGGCGCGGACGCTGGAGTTCGCCGGGCAGGTCGAGGAGCTGCGCGGCCGGCCGGACGCGGCGCGGGCCCGGTTCGAGCAGTCCAGGGCCCGGTACCAGGAGGTCGGTGCCGCGGCCGAGGCGGCCAGACTGGCCGGCCGCCTCGCCGCGTACGGTGTGGACGGCGCCGTCACTCCCTGTCCGGGCGAACCGGAGGCGTGAGCCGGTTCCACCCGGAGCCCGGGGTGCGGCACCCGGCGGCGCTGACCCGGTCGAGTTCGTCCAGCGTCCGTCCGGCCGCCAGCCAGGCGTGCGCCAGCGAGCCGAGGGCCGGCGGCGGGACGGGCCCGCCGCCCGGACCGGAGGCCCGCAGGACGAGCCGTTCCCCGGTCCGGGCGAGCACCAGCACCGCTCCCGGACGGTGTTCGGCCGTGGCCACCGCACACCCGGGGTGCGCGGAGAGCAGTCCCGCGAGCCGTGCGTGGGCGTCCGCCGCCGGAACGGGACCGAGGTGCAGCACGTCGGCGTGCCGGCGCCAGCGCAGGCCGCCGGGCTCGGTGAGGTCGAGCACGAGGTGCTCGTCCACGAACCCGGGCCCCGGCCGCTCCGCCGCCGCCGTGGCCGCCGGGTCGGCGGCCAGCAGTCCGTGGCGGACACCGGCGGTGGACGTCACCCGGGCCTCGAACAGCGTGGTCGCGGAGCCGTCGTGCGCGCCGGGGCGGACCGGCGCCAGGCGCACCGTGTGCAGCGCGGCGGTCATCCGGCCCGCCGCGCGTCGGCCGCCGCGATCGCGTCCAGCGGTTCGGGCAGCGGGAGCGGTTCCGGATCCGGGGTGTGCGCCGGCTGGCCGAGCCCGAGGACGCGGTACAGCAGCCGGCGGGCGTTGCGGTCGAATCGGCCCGGTTCGGAGCTGATCCGGTCGGCGATGGCCGCGTAGTCCTCCGGGCGGTACTGCTCGGCGGCGTAGGCGAGTTGATCGGTGAGCGGGTGTCCGGGGGCGAGCGCGGGGGCGGTCCGGGCGAGCTGCGCGGCCGGCGAGCGCGGGTTGACGTGCCGGTGCGGGTACTCGGCGAGCAGGACGGGGACGCCGGTCATCGCGCCGTACAGGGTGACCGAGCCGTGGTCCCCGATGACGAAGTCGGCGGCGACCAGCAGCGGCCGCCAGTCCGTCTCGGGCGGGATCACCGTGACGGCTCCCCGGGTGGTGGCCTTCGCCCAGGAGCGCACCGCGTAGGCCGAGTGCTGGGCCGCGATGTTGGGGTGGGGCAGCAGGACGGCCCGGTAGCCGTGCCGGGGCAGTTCCGAGGTCAGTCTGGGCAGCACGGCGTCGAGGCGGGTGAAGAGCGAGCCGTCGCCCCAGGTGGAGGAGACCAGCACCAGCTTCTCGTCCGGCCGCAGCCCCAGGGCGCTCCGGTGGTCCTCCCGGTGCGGCAGTGCCGCGGAGATGCGGTCGTAGCACGGGTCGCCGACCACTTCGGCGATCGGCAGGGCGTCCGGGCAGCCGCGCCGGAGTTCGAGCAGTTCCTCCTCGTGGGCCAGGGCGAACGAGGTGGGGACGAGCCGTCCCTCCCAGTAGAGGTAGTCCCGTCCGAGCCCGATGGCCGCCCGCTCGCCGTCCGGGGCGCTGCGCCGTGCCAGCTTGATGTTGCCGGCCCCGTGCGGCAGCCGGACGACCGGGCCGTGCAGCTGCTCGATCCCCTGGGAGCCGGCGGCCAGGATCAGGTCGAACTCGCGCCGGACCGCCTGCTCCCACGGCAGTACGGTGCCGCCCAGCGCCCGGAGGATCTCCGCGGCGCCCCCGTTGAACATGTGCGGTGCCACCGTGAACTGCACGTGGACCCGCAGGTCCGGGGCGAGCAGCGAGTAGAAGTCGTGCAGCCGCTTGGCGTACACCATGGTCTGTGCGACCACGAGCACCTCCTTGCGGTCCCGCAGGGTTTCCCATGGCCCGTTGTTGCTCCAGGGCGCCGGCGTCCGGCGCGTTCCGTCCGTCGTGGTGATGTCCTGTTCCCCGTGCACCAAGGTCATCCTTCTCCCCCTCCTTGATCCCAGGTTCGGGGCCGTTCGCGGGCCCCGGGGTCGATGGTCCCCGGGGTGTCTGGCGGATTCCATGACGCGATCTGGTCGGTGCTTGCGGAAACCTTGTGTCCGCTTCCCGCGCCGCCGGCCGGCCCCCGGAGCCGGGAAGGGTACTGAGTTCCTTTACCAGGGGTACTGAGTGCCGTATTCTCTCCGTGGAGCCTCTGACGCCAGTCGAAGAGAGCCGACACGGTATGCCGGTCCAGGTGGTGCTTGCGGTGCGCGGGCCGCGCCGGGCCGGACTTGGCACTCAGTACCCTCGGCATGCCTGAGGCCATGGATCCAGTGCACCCGTGCACCCGTGACAGGAGAACCGCTCATGAGCTTGAGGATCGTCGTCTGTGTGAAGCACGTCCCGGACGCGACGGGTGACCGTCGTTTCGCGGACGACCACACCACCGACCGGGAGGGTGTGGACGGCCTGCTGTCGGAGCTGGACGAGTACGGCGTGGAGCAGGCGCTGCGGATCGCGGAGGCG
>NZ_JBHVJT010000094.1:0-3147 GCF_042798815.1 Kitasatospora sp. NPDC057738
GCCCGTCCCGCCGCAGCCGCCGCACCCTCCGACGGCCTGACCGACCACCCGCCGGACGCCCCGGCAGCACGGCCCGCCGGCCCGCCCGGCGGGCCGCCCCACCGTCCTGAGCACGTCCACCCCTCACCCGACGGGAGCCGACCGCCCCATGGCAACACTGGCGAAGCCGAACCTGCCCAGGTTCAACGTGGAGATCTTCCAGAACGAGTACCTGGCCGACGGCGCCCGCGAGGTCAACGCCATCGTCACCGTCACCGCGACCGGCGGCGGCACCTCCGGCGGCCGGCCGCTCGGCTTCGCCGACGCCGCCCCGGCGGGCACCGGCGCCGCGGCCGCCGTGGTCGTCCTGGTGGACTGCTCGGGCTCGATGGACTACCCCAAGAGCAAGATCAACGGCGCCAGGGAGGCCACCGCCGCCGCCATCGACGCGCTGCGCGACGGCACCGCCTTCGCCGTGGTCGCCGGCACCCACGAGGCCCGCGACATCTACCCCGGCGACGGCACCCTCGCCATCGCCTCCGCCACCACCCGCGGGCAGGCCAAGGAGTCGCTGCGCCGGCTCACCGCCGCCGGCGGCACCGCGATGGGCACCTGGCTGGCCAAGGCCGACAAGCTCTTCCTCACCCGCCGCGACATCGCCATCCGGCACGCCGTCCTGCTCACCGACGGCAACAACGAGCACGAGTCCGCCGAGGACCTGGCCCGCACCATCGAACTGGTGACCGGCCACTTCACCGCCGACTGCCGCGGCGTGGGCACCGACTGGCGGATCGACGAGCTGCGCAGGATCTCCTCGGCGCTGCTCGGCACCACCGACATCGTCGCCGAACCCTCCGGCCTGGCCGAGGACTTCCGCTCGATGATGGCCGGGGCGATGGGCAAGCAGGTCGCCGACGTCGCCCTGCGGATCTGGACCCCGGCCAACGCCACGGTCAGGTTCGTTAAGCAGGTCGCCCCCGCGGTCGAGGACCTGACCTCCCGCCGCACCGAGGCCGGGCCCCGGGCCGGCGACTACCCCACCGGCTCCTGGGGCGACGAGAGCCGCGACTACCACGTCTGCGTCGAGGTGCCGGCCGCCTCGGTCGGCAACGAGATGCTGGCCGCCCGGATCAGCCTGGTGCTGCCCGACCAGGTCGCCGGCGGCACCCCGGAGGTGCTCACCCAGGGCCTGGTCAAGGCGGTCTGGACCGACGACCTGGCCTCCTCCACCCGGATCAGCCCGCAGGTCGCCCACTACACCGGGCAGGCCGAGCTCGCCTCCTCCATCCAGGAGGGCCTGGAGGCCCACCGGGCCGGGGACGTCGACCGCGCGACCGCCAAGCTGGGCGCGGCCGTCCGGATCGCCCACGCGACCGGGAACGAGGGCACCTACAAGCTGCTCCAGAAGGTGGTGGACGTGGTGGACCCGAAGGAGGGTACGGTTCGGTTCCGTAAGAACGTGAGCGAGGCCGACTCGATGACCCTTGAGACCCGGTCGACCAAGACGGTACGTGTGAAGAAGTGACCGCTGAAGACGTGACCGGGCCGGCACCCCGGCGCGACGCCGCACCGAGCCGGCCCGAAACGAGGGGGACCTGATGCCGATCTGCCCGAGGGGCCACGAGTCGCAGGCCGAGGACTGGTGCGACTTCTGCGGCTTCCCGATGACTCCGCCGGCCCCCACGCCGGGGGCGCACGGAGGCTACCCGGGGGCGCCCGGGGCCGACCCCGCGCCCGGCGCGCACGCCGGACACCACCCGGGGTACGGCGGCGCGTCCTTCGGCGCTCCGCCGCCTCCGCCGCCGATGCCGCCGGGGGCCGTCCCCCCGGGAGCCGTCCCGCCGCCCGGGGCACCCCTGCCGCCCCCGGGCATGGTGCCCCCGCCCCCGCACGGGGCCGTCCAGCCCCAGGCCGGGCCGCAGGGCCTCACCGCGGGCCTGGCCGTCTGCCCGATCTGCCGCAGCCCGCAGACCGGACGGTTCTGCGAGGAGTGCGGCTACGACTACGAGCTCTCCACGCCCTCGCGCCGCCAGGCGCCCGGCGCCGGCCACCTCCCGCCCGGCCCGGCCCAGCAGCCGCCGCTGAACATCCCGGCGGCCTACGGCGGCACCCCGCCGCAGGCCCCGCCCGGTCACGCCCCGGCCGGCCAGCCGCCGTTCGGTCACGCCCCCGCCGGCCAGCCGCCGTTCGAGCAGCCGCCGTTCGGTCACGCCCCCGCCGGCCAGCCCCCGTTCGGAGAGTCACCGTTCGGACAGCCGCCGGCCGCCCAGCAGGCCGTCGCGCCGCCCGTCCAGCAGCAGCCGCAGGCCCCCGCACACCCGCACACCTACGGCTACCCGCCCGCCCAGCCCGGCACCGGGCCGACGGCACCTCCCGGCCACCACGCCGGGGGCGAGGGGCCCGCGCCGGAGGGCGCGTTCCCCGACACCTCCGTGCGCGAGGACTCCGGCCCGGTCTACGCCCACCCGGCCGGCCCCGGCCCGAACAGCCGCGGCGGCGACTTCGGCACCTCCTTCAACCTGGCCCCGCCGCAGCAGGCGCAGCAGGCACAGCCGCAGCAACCCCGGGAACCCGCCCCGGCCGAGCCGGTGCGGACCAACTGGATCGCCGTGGTCGCGGCCGACCGGGACTACTTCACCGAGATGATGGCCCGCAGCGGCCCCGAGGCGGCCGGCCTGTTCTTCCCGCCGTACTGCCCCGAGCGCCGGATCCCGCTGACCGGCCGCGGCCAGCTGCGGATCGGACGGCGCAGCCAGCACCGCGGCACGGTGCCGGAGATCGACCTGTCCGTCCCGCCGGAGGACCCGGGCGCCTCGCACCAGCACGCGCTGCTCGCCGAACAGGCGGACGGCAGCTGGGTCCTGGTCGACCAGGACTCGACCAACGGCACCACCGTGAACGGCGGCGCGGAGCCGATCACCCCGCACACCGCGATCCCGCTGAACGACGGCGACCGGATCCACATCGGCGCCTGGACCACCATCACCGTGCACCGCGGCTGAAAGACCGCCACATCATTCCCTGATGGGTCATCAGCGCCAACTCCGGTCGGGGGGGGGGGGGGGGGGGGGAGGCGGGCAGGCCCGAACTGTTTTTTTTTTTTCTCCCCCCCCCCCCCCCCCTCCCCTCCCCACACTTACCACCCCCCTCCCCCCCCCCCCCACCCCA
>NZ_JBHVJT010000094.1:3157-7347 GCF_042798815.1 Kitasatospora sp. NPDC057738
ACCGTGGTTGAAAGACCGCCACATCATTCCTTGGTGGGTCATCAGCGCCAACTCTGGTCGGGCCGGGCGGAATTCGACCTCCTCCCGCCCCGACTTTGTTTGAGTCCTCTTCAAAATATCCGCAAATTCGCTCGCACGGATGTGCACAGCAGCCTTCGCAGCCCCTAGGCTCAGGCCACATGACTGCTGCTATATCCGCTGACGGCATACGTCAGCGGTACGGGGATGTGCAGGCCGTCGACGGGGTGTCGTTCACCGTCGAGGCCGGCGAGTTCTACGGGATCCTGGGCCCCAACGGCGCCGGGAAGACCACCACGATGGAGATCCTGGAAGGAGTCCGGAAACCGGACGAGGGCCGGATCCAGCTGCTGGGCATGGAGCCCTGGCCGCGCAATCCGAAACTGCTGCCGCGAATCGGCGTGCAGTTCCAGGCGACCGCTTTCTTCCGGAAACTGACGGCCCGGGAGACCATCCGCACCTTCGCGTCGTTCTACGGGGTCGGCCCCAAGCGGGCCGATGCGATGCTGGAGCGGGTCGGCCTCTCGGACAAGGCCGAGACCCTGACCGACCAGATGTCCGGCGGCCAGGCCCAGCGCCTGTCGATCGCCTGCGCACTGGCGCACGACCCGGAGCTCGTCTTCCTGGACGAGCCCACCACCGGACTCGACCCGCAGTCCCGGCGCAACCTGTGGGACCTCCTGCGGGACATCAACGCCGAGGGCCGCACGGTCGTGCTGACCACGCACTACCTGGACGAGGCCGAGGTGCTCTGCGACCGGGTCTCGATCATGGACCACGGCAAGATCCTCCACACCGGCGCCCCGGCGGCGCTGATCCGCGAGATCGACGACACCGTCCGGATCAGCGTGGCCTCCGGCCAACTCCCGCTCGCCCGGGCCCGGGAGCTGATGACCGCGGCCGGCGCGGACATCGCCAACCTGGAGGACGACACCGTCTCGCTCTCCGTCTCCACCCGCGTTCCGGCCCCGGTGCTCAGCGTCCTCGCCGAGCAGAACGCGCTGCGCGGCCTGGAAGTGCGCGGCGCCACCCTGGAGGACGTCTTCCTCCAGCTGACCGGACGGGAGTTCCGCGCATGACCGCCAGCACCTCCACCGAGCCGCAGGCCCCGGCCCGGCGCGGCGGCCCCGCCACCGACGAGCGGGAGCGGGTCAGCGCGTTCTGGAGCCTGTCCCGCGCCATGCTGCTCGGGATGAAGCGCGACCGCACCGCGACCTTCTTCATCCTGCTGTTCCCGCTGGTGTTCCTGGTGTTCTTCGGCAGCGTGACCAAGGGCTCCGGCAGCCCCCACGCCAAGGTGGCGCAGGTCGGCGCGGTGAAGCTGTTCGACTCGATCCAGGGCGACGAGCGGGCCGGGCTGGACAAGGTCCTCACCATCACGAAGACCGACGACGAGGCCGCCACGCTGGAGAAGGTCCGCAAGGGCGACTACGACGCGCTGATCAAGCAGGGCCCGGACGGCACGGTCGAGCTGCGCTACACCGCCGCCGACCAGGTCCGCGCCGGCGCGCTCCAGGGCATCCTCAACTCGGTGGTCCAGACCGCCAACCAGGCGGCCACCGGCCAGAAGCCGGCCTTCGTGCTGGACTCCCAGCAGGTCGAGGACAAGTCGCTCAAGCCGATCCAGTTCCTCACCCCCGGCCTGCTCGGCTGGGCCGTCGCCACCGGCGCGGTGTTCGGTGCCGCGCTGACGCTGGTCAACTGGCGCAAGTCCAAGGTGCTGCGGCGGCTGCGGCTGGCCCCGATCAACGCCGGAACCGTGGTCAGCTCCCGGATCCTGGTCTCGCTGCTGACCGCGTTCCTGCAGACCGCCGTCTTCCTGGTGGTCGCGACGAGCTTCTTCGGGCTCAAGCTCACCGGCAACTGGTGGCTGATCATCCCGCTGGTGGCCTGCGCGACGCTCGCCTTCATGTCGATCGGCCTGCTGGCCGGCTCGGTCGCCAAGACCGAGGAGGCGGCCAACGGCATCTCGCAGATCATCGTGCTGCCGATGTCCTTCCTGTCCGGCTCGTTCTTCCCGCTGGACGGCGCCCCGGGCTGGCTGAAGGCCGTCTCCGAGGTCATGCCGCTGCACTACCTGGTCAACTCCGCCCAGTCGGTGCTCACCCGCGGCGGCGGCGTCATGGACGCCCTGCCGACCATGGGCGGCCTGCTGCTCTTCGCGGCCGTGCTGACCGGCATCTCCTGGAAGCTGTTCCGCTGGGAGGACTGACCCTCCCCGGTTGACGTCCACCGATCCCGACGGGGTCGTACGCCTTTGGTCCCGGTGTACGACCCCGTCGGCGTCTGCGACCATGGTCGGGTGAGAGAGATCCGGCGAGGCACGTTGAGCGAGGAGACCTTCTACGACCAGGTCGGCGGTGAGCCGGCCTTCCGGCGGCTCGCCCACCGGTTCTACGAGGGCATCGCCGAGGACGAGTTGCTGCGGCCGATGTACCCCGAGGAGGACCTCGGGCCGGCCGAGGAGCGGATGGCCCTCTTCCTGATGCAGTACTGGGGCGGCCCGCGCACCTACAGCGACCGGCGCGGCCACCCCCGGCTGCGGATGCGGCACGCGCCGTTCAAGGTCGACAAGGCCGCGCACGACGCCTGGCTCACCCACATGCGGGCGGCCGTGGCGAGCCTGGAGCTGCCGGCCGAGCACGAGCAGCAGCTGCTCGAGTACCTGACCTACGCCGCCGCCTCGATGATCAACACCCCGGGCTGAGGCCGTTCCCTGGGTCTTTCCTGGAGCTTTCCGGGCTTGCGGGCCGGAGTTCGCGGGCCGGGGTTTGCGGGCCAGGACTTGCGGCCGGGGTTCGCGGGCCCGGCTACCGGACCGGGCTGAGCCCCAGCCCCGCGCCCGGCGCGGCCACCGTGCGCACCGCCACCGAGCCCGCCGGGGCACTCAGCCGCAGCCAGCCACCCGCCCGGTGCACGGTCAGCGGGGCACCGGGCCGCAGGAAGCCGATCACGTACGCGGCGTGCAGCGCGCGCAGCGGCAGCTCGGGCAGCACCGTGACCGGGCGGGACCAGATCTCGTCGGCCAGCGCGTCCAGCACCGTGCGGCCGCGGTGGTGCGCCGGGACGGCCTCGCTGCGCTCGCGGAACTCCTGCACCCCGGCCATGAGTTCGGGGTACACCTCGGCCACCGGCGGGGCGCCCACCGGCCGCCAGCCGGTGCGCGGCGGCAGCAGCCCGGCCCAGGCCGGGCCGGTCACCGGCGCGGGCAGCGCGACGGCGCCCGCCTCGGCGTCCACGCCGTCCAGCAGCTGACCCGCCGATACGGTCAGGTCCACCGGGCCGTCCAGACCGTCCAGCCGCACGGTACGGACCGCCAGCGCGCCCGAACCGCCCAGCGGCAGCCGTCCGAAGACCGCCAGCACGCCGTCGCCGTCGCCCTCGCCCGGGCCCACCGCCTGGAGCCGGACGGCCGCCGCCCGGTCGAAGCGCAGCAGGCGCAGCAGGAAGGCGGAGAGGTCGGCGGCCTCCCCGGTGTCGGTCAGGGCGAGACGGGCGGTGATGGTCACAGCGGTTCAGCTCGAATCGTCAGATGGGGTCAGACGGTGGCGACGGCCGGCTCTACGTCCATGAAGCGGCCGAGGAACTCCCGCTCCACCGGCGAGATCCGGCGCGGCCGGCCCTCGGCCAGGTCGTAGGGGACGACCACGGTGGACGCCCGGACGTACACGATGTCGCTGCCGTCCTCGGCGACGTCCTTGATCTCGTACGAGACCGTCAGCGAGGCGCCGCCGATCTTCGTCACCCAGGTCTCGATGGTGACCGGCTCCGGCCGGTGCACCAGCGGACGCTTGTAGTCGATCTCGTGGCGGGCCACCACCGAGCCGCCCGCGAACTCCCCGGCGCCGGCCGCGGCGGCCTGGGTGAACATGAAGTCGATCCGGGCCTCCTCCAGGTAGCGCAGGAAGACCACGTTGTTGACGTGCCCGAAGGCGTCCATGTCGGACCAGCGCAGCGGGCAGGCGTAGATGTGGCGGGCCACGGCAGTTCTCCTCGGTGTCCGGTCGCCCGCCGCCGTCCACCGCCGGTGGCGTGGGACGCGACGCGGCGGACGGTGGCGACGGGCCGCGGCCCGGCAGGCCGCCCCGGAGGGCAGTCTGCCGGGCCGTAGTGACGGCTGGGTGTCAGCCTCGGGTCAGCTTCTTGTACGTGGCCCGGTGCGGACGGGCGGC
>NZ_JBHVJT010000094.1:7447-9361 GCF_042798815.1 Kitasatospora sp. NPDC057738
AGGCCGCCCCGGAGGGCAGTCTGCCGGGCCGTAGTGACGGCTGGGTGTCAGCCTCGGGTCAGCTTCTTGTACGTGGCCCGGTGCGGACGGGCGGCGTCGGCGCCGAGCCGCTCGATCTTGTTCTTCTCGTACGACTCGAAGTTGCCCTCGAACCAGAACCACTTGCTGTCGCCCTCGTAGGCGAGGATGTGGGTGGCCACTCGGTCCAGGAACCAGCGGTCGTGGGAGATGACCACGGCGCAGCCGGGGAACTCCAGCAGGGCGTTCTCCAGCGAGGAGAGCGTCTCGACGTCCAGGTCGTTGGTGGGCTCGTCGAGGAGCAGCAGGTTGCCGCCCTGCTTGAGGGTGAGCGCCAGGTTCAGGCGGTTGCGCTCACCACCGGAGAGCACGCCGGCCGGCTTCTGCTGGTCCGGGCCCTTGAAGCCGAAGGCCGACACGTAGGCGCGGGACGGCATCTCGACCTGGCCGACGTTGATCCAGTCCAGACCGTCGGAGACGACCTCCCAGAGGGTCTTCTTCGGGTCGATGTTGGAGCGGGTCTGGTCGACGTAGCTGATCTTGACGGTCTCGCCGACCTTGACCGTGCCGCTGTCCGGGGTCTCCAGGTCCTGGAGCATCTTGAACAGGGTGGTCTTGCCGGCGCCGTTCGGGCCGATGATGCCGACGATGCCGTTGCGCGGCAGGGTGAAGCTCAGGTCGTCGATCAGGATCTTCTCACCGAAGGCCTTGTTGAGGTTCTCGACCTCGATGACGACGCTGCCCAGACGCGGGCCCGGCGGGATCTGGATCTCCTCGAAGTCCAGCTTCCGCATCTTGTCCGCCTCGGCCGCCATCTCCTCGTAGCGGGCCAGACGGGCCTTGGACTTCGCCTGACGGCCCTTGGCGTTGGAGCGGACCCACTCCAGCTCCTCCTTGAGGCGCTTGGCGCGCTTGGCGTCCTTCTGCCCCTCGACCTTGAGGCGCGACTGCTTGCTCTCCAGGTAGGTGGAGTAGTTGCCCTCGTAGCCGATCGCGCGGCCGCGGTCGAGCTCCAGGATCCAGCCGGCCACGTTGTCCAGGAAGTACCGGTCGTGGGTGACGGCGACGACGGTGCCGGCGTACTTGGCCAGGTGCTGCTCCAGCCAGTTCACCGACTCGGCGTCCAGGTGGTTGGTGGGCTCGTCGAGCAGCAGCAGGTCGGGGGCCTCCAGCAGCAGCTTGCACAGCGCCACGCGGCGCTTCTCGCCACCGGAGAGCTTGGTGACCTGCCAGTCGCCGGGCGGGCAGCCCAGCGCGTCCATGGCCTGCTCCAGCTGGGCCTCGAGGTCCCAGGCGTTGGCGTGGTCCAGGTCCTCCTGGAGCTTGCCCATCTCGTCCAGCAGCGCGTCCGAGTAGTCGGTCGCCATCAGCTCGGCGATCTCGTTGAAGCGGTTGAGCTTCCCCTTGATCTCCTTGACGCCGTCCTCGACGTTCTCCAGGACGGTCTTGGACTCGTCCAGCGGCGGCTCCTGGAGCAGCATGCCGACGGTGAAGCCCGGCGAGAGGAAGGCGTCGCCGTTGGAGGGGTGCTCCAGGCCGGCCATCATCTTCAGCACGGTGGACTTACCGGCGCCGTTGGGGCCCACGACGCCGATCTTCGCTCCGGGGAGGAAGCTGAGCGTCACGTCGTCAAGGATGACCTTGTCTCCGTGAGCCTTGCGCACCTTGCGCATCGTGTAGATGTATTCCGCCACGTGAGATCGCTCCGGCGTCGTCGGGAGTAATTCGGCTTGCAGCCTTCCATTGTGCCGCACCCGGCCCGGAGCCCGAACCGCCCAGGTGACCCCACGGGGGTATCCGGAGCCGCTCCCCGCCCGCCCGGGCCCCGCCACCAGCGTCCCTTCCGCCCCGCCCCGCGAACGCGACGGCCCGGCTCCCCGCACGGGTGCGGGGAGC
>NZ_JBHVJT010000094.1:9371-30250 GCF_042798815.1 Kitasatospora sp. NPDC057738
GGGAGGCGTGCCAGAATCCCCCCCCCCCCATCCCTGCCCCCCCACCCCTCTCCCCCCCCCCCCCCCAAGAAAAGGACGAGTCCCGCCCCCCCGGCGGGGGGCGTCCCCCCCGGGCCGGTTTCCGCTCTCAGGGTCTCGGGAGGTCAGCGCCTCCCGGCCCGCTCGGGCGGTTCAGTCGGTTCAGGCGGTGGTGCGACCGTGACGGCCGCGGCGGCGCAGGACGAAGACGGCGGCGCCACCGGCCACGACCAGGCCACCGGCGACGGCGGCGAGGATCGGGGTGGTGTCATTGGCACCGGTCTGGGCCAGGCCACCGGTGCCGGGGGCGGCGCTGGTGGTCGCCGGGGTCGGCTGGCCGGCACCGGTGCTCGGGGTGCCCGACGGGGTCACGGACGGGCCGCCGGACGGGGTGCCGGTCGCGGCCGGGGTGGCCGGGGTGGTCGGCGCCGGGGTCGGGGTCACGCCGGTCTTGCAGTCCAGGACGCCGGTGAACTGCTTGGAGTAGCCGTTCGGGCCGGTCACGGTGAAGTCGTAGCTCGCCTTCTCCTCGACCTTGACGAGCACGCTCTCGGTCTTGCCCGGCTGGACGGCGACCTGCTGCTTGCCGACCGTGACGGTGGCCGCCTCGTCACCGGTGTTGGCGACGGACACCCGCACGCCGCCGGCGGCGCACTCCTCCTTGGCGGAGCTGTCGATCAGCGCGCCCTTGCCCTGCTTCCAGGTGGCCTTGGCGCCGGCCGCGACGTTCACCTTGGTGGAGCCGGCCAGGATCATGGTCTGGCTGTGGCGGCCGCGGTTGTCCACCTTGCTCATGAAGACCCGGCCGCTGAGCACGGTGGCCTCGGCGGTGGCGTTGATGGCGGCCTTGCCGTCCGGGGTGCCGGCCGGCACGTCCAGGTACAGCGGGGTGTCCTTGTTGATCGGGCCCGCCAGGGCGCCACCGACCGGCTTGTTGTCCTTGTCCAGCAGCTTGACCTTGTCCGCGGCGTCGCCGGTGACGGTCAGCTTGACCTCGTTCGCGCTGGAGTTCAGCAGGAACGGGCCGAGCTTGCCGCCCGACTTGCCGGAGACCGAGTCCGGGGCGAGGGTCAGCGAGGGCTTCGGCTCGGCCGCGACGCCCTTGTTGGCGTCGCCGACCAGGTAGTCGCGGAGCTTCTTGGCCTTGTCGTTGCGCGGGACGGCGTTCTTGTTGTCCGAGAACTTCCAGATCGCGGCCTGGGTGCCCGCGGCGGCGTCCGCCTCGCTCAGACCGTCGACGTGGATGGCCGTGGCCAGGGAGGCCAGGCTGGCCTGCGGGTACGAGTTGTCCAGGATCCAGCGGATCTTGGGGGCGTTCGCGTTGCTGTTGAGCGAGCTCGCGGCCCAGTCCGCCTCGTGGTACTTGGCGTTGCTGTCCAGGTAGACCGGGTTGTCGAAGTCGATGCAGTACGTCCGGAGCTTCTCGCCCGCGTCCGTCTTGAGGGTGAACAGGCCGCCGTCGACGGTTCCCTTGCCCTCGACGTCGATCTTCTCGCCGAGCATCTCGTTCTGGACCTCGGCGGTCACGCCCGAGGTCGGTGCGCCGGCCGCGCCGGCCGCGGCCGCCGCACCGGCCGCGAACAGGCCTCCGCCCAGCGCCAAGCTGGTCGTGAGCATGACAGTGGTTATCCGGGACAGACTCAGCCCCTGCCTCTGGAACATCTGGGATCCCTCCGGGCCGGGCCGCACCGAGTGGGCAGTCCCCGCCGACTTGCCGATCCGCGCGTGCCCCCTGTGGCACTGCTGCGGGTATGAACCAGACGAATCCTATTGAGCCCCGGAGGCCCCGAAACCCCCATGCGAAATCAGGACGATTCCGTATCTGGATCGTTATCAATCCCCTCAGGTCCCACACAAGCTGACGGCCCGGCAGAAACTCACGGACGGTTTTCTGTTATGCGGTCGGATTGCGCGTGCGGGCGCAACGACGTTCTCGATCAACATATTTGTCGACAGGGAAGGTCACCCGACCGGTCAGGTCGACACATCCGCGGCGCCACCTCCCCGTGCCCTCCCGTCCACCTCCCCCGGCTCCCCCGCGACCGGCCCCCCGCCGGGCGGCAGCGCCCGCACGGCGGGTGCCGCCACAGCCACCGGAGCCGCCGGGGAGCCCGCCCCGGGCCGCGGCACGGAGCCCCTGCGCGCCTCCACCGCGCTGACGATCCACTCCGGCACCACCTCGTCACCGGCCTCCGCCCCGACCGGCCCGGGGCCGCCCGGCGGCTGCCCGCGCACCCCCGCCGCCCACCGGAACGCCGTGGTACCACGGGTGAGGTCGTGTCCGACCGATCGCGCGTCGATCTCGGCCCGGCTGCGCTTCGCCTCCCCGTCCGCCCACTCCCGCACCCGCAGCCGGCCGCTCACCAGCACCGGATCGCCCTTGGCCAGCGAGCCGATCAGATTGACCGCCAGCGCCCGCCAGGCCGTCACCGTCACCCACTGCGTCTCGCCGTCCACCCAGCACTCGCGCTGCCGGTCGTACCGCCGTTCCGTGCAGGCGAGCCGGAAGTTGGCCATCGGCACCCCGCCGCCGGTTTCGCCGTAGCTCACCTCCGTCGCCACATTGCCGACCACCGTCACATGCGTCTCGTTCACGGCACACCCTCCGTTCCCGCCGATGCACCGTACGGAATCGACCGGTGCGCCTTGAGCGTGCACTTCGGGGGAAATCCCGGCCACCGAGTTCCGAAATCCTGTGGATAACTCGGGCCTGTGGAAACTTTTGTCACTCGCAGGGGTGAATTTCAGCCTCCCGCAGCCTCCGCACGGCCCGAATCTTCGCGGCCATGACAACAAACCCGCTGCTCGCCGCCCCGCCGGCACGCCCCGGAAGCCACCGGGGAACAGGCTCCGGAACGCACCCGGACGGCCGTCCGCGCACGTCATCCGACCGGCGCAACGGCGATAAAGGCCCCCCACCCGCTCCGTCGGCGGCACATTCTCCGTGCCGAATCCATAACGGGTGAGGAGGCAGCCCCGTAACGACTGCACAACGTCCGGCGCGGAACACTCCCAGACCGCTGCACTCACGGCCTTCACCTGCGATTATCGGACCGCTCCACCGAACCGACACACCAACGGCGGTGTCGTCGCACCCGGCCGGGGAAGCGGTCACCCTTATCCTGTCCCCGACAGGGCGAGGGCCCACCACCCCCACCCCCACCCTCAGGTACGGGGCCGGACAGCGCGCGCCCCGGCGCCCGCCAGCCCGATCCCGGCCACGGTCGCGCCCGCCAGGGCGCCGCCCGTCCCGCCCCCATAGCTCAGCGGATAGAGCACCCGCCTTCTAAGCGGTAGGTCGCAGGTTCGAATCCTGCTGGGGGCACCATCCGGCAATTGCGCAGGCCACCGCTCCGACGAACACCATCCGTGTTCGCTCCGGACCACCCGGTCATCCCGTACACCAACCGTTCCGCGCACCCTTCGCGCAGAACTCGTGACGATGCGTATCGCGGCCGCCGTGAAACAGGACCGAAAACGGGGCCAATCGGAACAACCGGAATTCCCGGTGAATCCCCCGCCCCGCACAGGCCGGAGCACGCGCCGCCCTCGACGGCCGAGCCGAACCCAACCGGACCGGACCGGACCCGACCGGACCGGACCGGCGCACTCCGGCTCCGGCCCGCCTGCCCGCCTGCCCGCCTAGCCCGCCAGCCCGGCCAGATAGGCGTCCAGCAGCTCCGCCTGCCGCTCCGCCGGGAACTCCTCCGGAGCGAACAGCGCCTGCACCACCAGACCCAGCACGAAGGCCTGCGCCCCCGCGGCGAGCGCCGCCGGGTCGGCCTGCGCCGGGAGCTCCCCCAGCCGCTGGGCGTCCGCGACGTGCTCCGTGAGCGCGGTGCGCGAACGCGCGTAGCGGCCCGCGTGCGCGGCCGCCAGCTCCGGGTCGGCCAGGGCGTGGTCCCAGGAGCCGACCCAGATCCGGTTGTCGGCCGCGGCCTCGCCGTCCAGCGGCAGCACGTCCAGGAGCGAGGCCCGCACCCGGGCCAGCCCGGCCGGCGGCGGGCCGTCGGCCGGGTCGGTGCGCCGGGGCCGGGCCAGCGAGCGCCGGTCCAGCTCCTCCAGCGCATGGCTGAGCAGCGCCCGCTTGTTCGGGAAGTAGTGCGTCAGCATCCCGGTGGAGGCACCCAGTTCGGCGGCCACCGCGCGCAGGGTCAGCCCCTCGAAGCCCCGGGTGGAGAGCACCCGCCACACCCCCTCGGAAACATCCGAGCGTCGGGCGTCATGGTCTCCACGGGCCGGTGTCATGGGGGCTATCGTACATACCAAACGTTTGTTATGAATGGTTCCGCCAACCTCAGCACCACCCGTGAAAGGCCGCCCGTGTTTGCCGTACCGCTCACCGAGAACGCCGAACTGCGCCCGCTGGAGCCCTGGCAGGCCCCCGAGTTCCTGACCCACCTCGACCGCGCCCGCGCCCACACCGACCCGTGGATCCCCTGGGCGACCTTCTCGGTCGACCTGGACTCCGCCCGCGCCACCCTCCAGCGCTACTCCGACGGCCAGAACGCCGACCAGAAGCGGATCTACGGCATCTGGCTGGACGGCACGCTGGTCGGCGGCGTGATGTTCGTGAGCTTCGACGCCCGGTCCGGCGTCTGCGAGATCGGCGCCTGGACGGAACCGGCCGGCGAGGGCCACGGGCTGATCACCGCCGCCGTCAAGCTGCTGCTCGACTACGCCTTCGCCACCCGCGGCATGCACCGCGCCGAGTGGTGGTGCTCCTCCGTCAACGCCCGCAGCCGGGCCGTCGCCGAGCGGGTCGGCATGACCCGCGACGGCGTACTGCGCGAGTGGTACCCGTACAACGGGGTCCGCTACGACAAGGAGATCTGGGCCATCCTGGCCTCCGAGTGGACGGCCGCCACCAAGGGCTGAGCCGCCCGCGACAGCGGCGGGGCCCGGTGGACACCTCCGTGTCACCGGGCCCCGCCGCTCGGACGCCGCCCCGCTCGAACCCCTCGCTCAGGCCGCCCGGGCCCCGACCGCCGGGCGCTCCGCCGCCACCCCGGCCGGCTGCTCGGCGGCCTCGCCCTCGCCGGCACCCGGGACCGCACCCGCATCCGCGTCCTGGGCCGCGTCCCCGTCCAGGACCGCGCCGCCGACCACCCGCAGCCGCCACACCAGCAGCACCACCAGCACCAGCACCCCGCCGGCCGACAGGAAGACCACGTCCACGGCGTCGGTGAAGCTGCGCACCGCGTGCTCGCGCGCGGCCCCGGTGAGCGTCCGGACGGCGCCCAGCGGCCGGCCCTGCTCGCCGTCCGCGAAGACCCTGGTCAGCACGGTGCCGAACACCGCCGCCCCCAGCGCGTTGCCGAGGTTCTGGAAGAACCGGATGCCGGTGGTCGCCACGCCCAGCTGGTGCACCGGCGCGGCCTGCTGCACCACCACGATCAGCTGGCCGATCAGCTGACCCAACCCGCAGCCCAGCAGGGCGAGTTCGGCCATCACCGCGGGCAGCGCGGTGGTCGGTCCGCTCAGGCCGAGCAGCAGCAGGGCGAGCGCCGCGCAGCCCGCGCCGGCCAGCAGGAAGGTCCCCAGCGAGTGGCCCCGGGCGAGCAGCCGGCCGACGGCCAGGCCGGAGACCGTCATCCCGGCCGCCATCGGGATCAGGTACAGGCTGGCGGTGGTCGGGGCGACGCCCCGGGCGAGCTGGAGGTAGAGCATCACCTGGACGATCGCGCCGATCATGCCCATTCCGACCAGGCCCTGGATCGCGAAGCCCAGCCGCACCACCGGGATCCGGAACAGCGACAGCGGCAGCACCGGCGCGGCGGCGACGGCCTGGCGCCACAGGAAGAGGCCGAACGCGGCGAGCGTGCCGAAGGCCAGCCCGAGGATCACCGGGGACGTCCAGGCGTAGTCCTTGCCGCCCCACTCGGTGACCAGCAGCAGCCCGACCGCGAACGCCGCGGCCAGGGCGGAGCCGAGGAAGTCCAGGCCACCGCGGCCGGTCGCCCTCGGCAGCCTGATCACCAGGGCGACACCGACCAGCACCACCAGGCAGAGCGGCAGGTTGACGTAGAAGATCCAGCGCCAGCTGACGTGGTCGGCGAGCAGCCCCCCGACCAGCGGGCCGACCGACATGCCCAGCCCCGCGACGATCCCGCCCATGGCGCTGCCCTTGGCGTTGGCGCGCCCGCCCGGCTCCTTGAACTGGGCGATGACGACCATGGTGACGCTCATCAGCCCGCCGCCGCCGATGCCCTGGACGGCCCGGAAGGCGATCAGCTGGCCCATCGACTGCGCCGCTCCGCACAGCGCCGAACCGAGCGTGAAGGTGGCGACCGCCCCGAGGAGCACGCGCTTGGCGCCGTAGGAGTCGCACAGCTTGCCGTAGAGCGGCAGCAGCGCGGTGGCGGCGAGGGCGAACGCGCTGATCAGCCAGGGCAGCCGGTCGACGCCGTGGACCGGGTCGAGGTCGCGGACGATCGGCACGGTGGCCGCCGAGACGATGTTCATGTCGAGCACGGCCAGCACGATCGTGACCAGGCAGAGCAGCATGCCCGCCCTGCGTCGGCCGGGTGTCATCGGCGCGGTGGCGTCGGGCGGTGCGGGTACGGCGGTGGCCATGGTCAAGTCCCCCCAGGGTCGGTCGAGTTCGCGTCGGGGCCGGGACGGCCGGCGGCGCGTCCTCACCATGGCAGCATTTTTGTACCCGGTCAATTCTTCATCCCGACCAATCTTTCAGCCTGGCCAATCTTTCTACCCGACCAATCTTTCGGACTGGTCAACATTTGAGCCTGGTACAGTCCCCAGCATGGCGATGCGACCCGCACAGGACCCCGGCTCCGACGTCGACCTGGACGCGCTCCCGCTGCGCGAGCGCAAGAAGCTCCAGACCGGCATGCGGATCTTCCGCACGGCCATCGCGCTGTTCACCGAGCGCGGCTTCGACCAGGTCTCGGTCGCGGAGATCGCCGCCGCCGCCGAGGTGTCCAAGATGACCGTCTTCAACTACTTCCCCACCAAGGAAGAGCTGGTCATGCGCCCGATGGAGCAGCACCTCGACGAGCCCGCCCGGGCGGTGCGCGACCGCGCCCCGGGCAGCTCCGCGGCGACGGCGCTGCGCGAGCAGTTCCTCGCCGCGCTGGAGCGCTTCGACCCGGCCTCCGGGCTGAACGACGACCGGATCGTGCTCGACGTGGTCCGGCTGATCCACCGCACCCCGGCACTGACCGCCCGGGCCACCCACGGCTTCGACCTGCTGGCGCACGCCGCGCTCTCAGCCGAACTGATCGCCCAGGACCCGGCCCACGACGAGCTCACCGCCCGGGTCGCCACCGCCCAGGCGCTGGCCGTCCGGGTCGCGCTGATCGCCGCCAACCACCGGCGGATGCTCGCCGGCGAGCGGGCCGCCGACGCCCTGCCCACCGCGCTGGAGGAGGCCCGCCGCGCCTTCGCCCTGCTCGAACACGGCCTCGGCGACTACTGCACCCGCGCCGCCTGAGAGAGTTGGCGCACCACGACCGACCGGAGGTGCGCATGGACCAGCCGCTGCTCACGCGGGACCGCTCCGCCCTGCCCGCGCAGGCCGAGGGCCTCAACGCGTACGTCGGCGAGGACGGCGTCGCCGTCCTGGAGTTCGCCCGCCCGCACCGCCGCAACGCGGTGACCCTGGCGATCTGGCAGGCGCTGCCCAAGGTGCTGGAGCAGTTGGCCGGCCACGAGGGCGTGCGCGTCCTGCTGCTCACCGGCGCCGGCAACACCTTCAGCGCGGGCGCGGACATCGCCGAACTCTCCGAGGTGTACGGCGATCCGGACCGCGCGGAGGCCTACCACGCGACCAACGTCGCCGCCGAGGAGGCGCTGGCGGCCTTCCCGCACCCGACCCTCGCCGTGGTGCACGGCGCCTGCGTCGGCGGCGGCTGCCAGCTCGCCGTCGCCTGCGACCTGCGGTTCGTCGCCGAGGACGCCCGGCTCGGGATCACCCCGGCCAAGCTCGGCGTGGTCTACTCGGCGGTGCCGACCGTACGGCTGTCCCGGCTGATCGGCCCGGCCCGGGCCAAGTACCTGCTGTTCTCCGGCGAGTTGGTGGCCGGCCGGGACGCCCTGCCGCTGGGCCTCGCCGAACGCGTCCTGCCGGACGCCGAACTGGACGCCGCCGCACTGGACTTCGCCCGGGTGCTGACCCTCCGCTCGACCCAGACCATCGGCGCGGCCAAGGCCGTCCTGGACGCCCCGCCCGAGCGGGCGGACGAGGTCCTGGCCCCCTGGCTGCTCCGCGCCCGGGAGGGCTCGGACATCCGCGAGGGCCTGACGGCCTTCCTGGAGGGCCGCCCCGCCCGGTTCTGAGCCGGGCCGCACCACCACCCGTACGACCCCGTACGACCCCGTCCGCCCCGTCCGCCCCTTCACGCCCCCGGAGCACCCACCCCGATGACGACCGAGGCCGAGGCCGCGCCCGCCGCCCCCACCAGCCGGACGATCTGGGCCCGCCGGATCACCGACGGCCTGGAGCCGAAGAACGTGATCGTCGCGCTGCTCCCGGTGCTGGGCGGCCTCCGCTACGGCCTGCCGGGCATCGGCTGGGCGCTGTTCGCCGTCCTGTTCGCCGCCGTCGTCCCGACCCTGATCATCCGGCACGGCATGCGCAAGGGCACCGTGGCGGACCGCCACGTCGGCCACCGGCAGCGCCGGCTGACCGTCTTCCCGCTCATCATGGGCTCGGTGCTGCTCAGCTTCGCGGTGATGATCGGTCTGGACGCCCCGACCGACCTGACCGCGCTGGTCCTGGCGATGTTCGCCTCGCTGGTCCCGATCCTGGTGATCACCGCCTGGTGGAAGGTCTCCGTCCACACCGCCGTGGCCACCGGCGCGGTGGTCTGCCTCGCCATCGCACTGGGCCCGCTCTGGCTGCTGCTCGCTCCGCTGGTTCCGGCGATCGGCTGGTCCCGGGTGGTGCTGCGGGACCACACCGCCGCGCAGACGGTCGTCGGCGCGGCGGTGGGCGCGCTCACCGCCGGGCTCACCTTCTGGCTGGCCCGCTGAGTCAGCGGATCGGCACCCCCGAGATCGCCCGGGCGATCACCAGCCGCTGGATCTCGCTGGTCCCCTCGAAGATCGAGTAGATCGCGCTGTCCCGGTGCATCCGCTCCACCGGGTACTCCCGGGTGAAGCCGTTGCCGCCGAGGATCTGCATCGCCTGCGCGGTCACGAACTTGGCGGTCTCACCGGCGTACAGCTTGGACATCGAGCCCTCGGCCGCCGTGAAGGGCTGGTTGTCGGCCGCCATCCAGGAGGCCCGCCACACCAGCAGCCGGGCCGCGTCGATCCGGGTCCTCATGTCGGCGAGCTGGAAGGCCACGCCCTGGTTGTCGATGATCGGCCGGCCGAACTGCTCGCGCGTCCTCGCGTAGTCCAGCGCCACCTCGTACGCGGCCCGGGCGATGCCGATCGCCTGCGCGCCGACGGCCGGGCGGGAGGCCTCGAAGGTGGCCATCGCCGCGTTGCCCCTGCCCCCCGGGCGCTTGACGCCCTCGCGGGCCCGGGCCAGGCGCTCGTCCAGCTTCTCCTTGCCGCCGAGCAGGCAGCTGCCGGGCACCCGGACGCCGTCCAGCACGACCTCGGCGGTGTGCGAGGCGCGGATGCCGTGCTTCTTGAACTTCTGGCCCTGGCTCAGTCCGGGGGTGCCGGGCGGGACGACGAAGGAGGCCTGGCCCTTCGCGCCGAGCGCCGGGTCGACGGTGGCGACCACCACGTGGACGGCGGCTATCCCGCCGTTGGTGGCCCAGGTCTTGGTGCCGTTCAGCACCCACTCGTCCGCGGCCTCGTCGTACACCGCCCGGGTGCGCAGCGCCGAGACGTCGGAGCCGGCGTCCGGCTCGGAGGAGCAGAAGGCCGCCACCTTGACGTCCTCCGGCGTGCCGAACATCTGCGGGGTCCAGGTGCCGATCTGCTCGTCGGTGCCGTTGGCCAGCACCGCGACGGCGGCCAGGGTGGTGCCGACGATGGACAGCCCGATGCCGGCGTCGCCCCAGAACAGTTCCTCCATGGCGATCGGGATGCCGACGCCGGAGGGGTCGAAGTACTGCTGGGCGTAGAAGTCCAGCGAGTAGATGCCCAGCTTGGCGGCCTCCTGGATGACCGGCCAGGGGGTCTCCTCGCGCTCGTCCCACTCGGCCGCGGCCGGGCGCATCACGTCGGCGGCGAAGCCGTGCAGCCAGTCGCGTACGGCGAGCTGGTCCGCGCCCGGGTCCAGCGAGAACGTGCTGCTCATGGTGCGTGCCTCCGAAGACGTGTGCGGCCGACCGGGGTGTTACCTCGGGTAACATCGTGGGAGTCTGCTACTGATTGGTAACCGGTGTCAACGCCCAGGCAGACCCCGCCGAACCCGATCCCGAGGAGCAGCGCATGTCCCGAGAGCCCCGCCGCGAGCAACTGCTCAACGCCGCCGACCGGGTCATCCAGCGCGAGGGGCCGAGCGCCAGCATGAACGCCATCGCCGCCGAGGCCGGGATCACCAAACCGATCCTCTACCGCCACTTCGGCGACCGGAACGGCCTGATCAGAGCCCTGACCGAACGTCACACCGGCGGGCTGCTCGCCGCCGTCCGGGCCGCCCTCGCCGAGCCGCTGGAACGCCGCGACCGGGTCGAACACGTCCTGGACACCTACCTCGCCGGCATCGAGGCCCGCCCCCAGGTCTACCGGCTGCTCACCCACCCCGAGCCCGGCGACCCCAGCAGCGCGGGCAACGCGCTCGCCCCCGCGCTCAAGCAGATCGCCGAGGAGATCACCCGGGCCGTGCAGAGCCAGGTCGACCTCGGCGCCGACCGCGACCTGCTCGCCGAAGCCTGGGGCCGCGGCATCACCGGCATGGTGCTGGCCGCCGGGGACTGGTGGCTGGAGACCAGGCCCTGCTCCCGCACCCGGATGGTGCAGGCGCTGGCCGACCTGCTCTGGGGCCGGCTCGCCGCCGCCGCGGACCTGCCGACCGCCGTCCCACCGACCGCACCCGAGCCGACCGCCGACTGAGGCCCGCGTCGCCCGACAGCGTCCGCCGACCGGAGCGCCCCTCCCCCGCGCCGTCCGCCGTCCGCCGACCGCCGGGGGAACCGCCCGGTGCCCGAACTCTTGTGCCGCGCACGACAGTCCGGGCATCATCGGGCCCCACCCCCACCCCTGCCGTGCGAGGTCCCCGATGCGCCTGCGCCGCACCGCCGTCGCCCTGCTGCTCGCCGCCACCGCCGTCCTCACCGCCGTCCCGGCCTCGGCCCACGGCGGGCAGCCGGGCCGTTCCCCCGCCCCGGACCGCTTCCCCACCGGCACGGTCACCGCCGCCGACGGCCGCACCTCCCTCACCGACGTCCAGGGCCGCCGGCTGCGGCTGCGCGGCTTCAACCTCGACAAGTACGCCGAGGCCACCCCCGCCGACCTCGACTCCGTCGCCGCCCAGGGCTTCACCCTGGTCCGGCTGCCGGTCTCCTGGACGAGGCTGGAGCCCGAGCGGGGCCGCCTCGACCCCGCCGAACTGCAGCGCGTGCGGCGGCTCCTCGACCGGGCCGACCGGCTGGGCCTGCTGGTCCTGATCGACTTCCACCAGGACGTCTACGGGCCGAAGTTCGGCGGCGGCACCAACGGCGTGCCCGTCTGGGCCACCCGGGACGACGACCTGCCGTTCACCCCCGACCCGGACGACTGGTTCGCCGGCTACTTCCAGCCCGCCGTCCAGGCCGCCTTCCGGCACCTCTACGACGACCCCGACCTGCGCGCCTGGCAGGCCGACTTCTACACCCGGCTCGCCCGCGAACTGCGCGGCCACAGCTCACTGCTGGGCTACGACCTGTTCAACGAGCCGTTCGGCCCGGTGGACGGCGACCCGAGCGACCCGGCCGTGCTGGCCGCCGCCTCGGCCGCCCTGGAGCAGGGCCGGCTCGCCGACATGTACCGCCGCCTGATCACGGCCGTGCGCCGGGTCGACTCCCGCTCCTGGCTGTTCGTGGAGCCGACCGTGCTGGTCGGCCAGGGCGTGCCCACCCGGCTGCCCGGCTTCGCCGACCCGCGCCCCGGCGCACCCCGGCTCGGCTACGCGCCGCACTTCTACGACACCGCGGTCGAGGGCGGCGCCGACTGGGACCCGGCCGGCGGCTTCGTGGAGCAGTACACCGCCGCGATCACCGGCTACCCGGCCGCCCACCGCCTGCCCGTCCTGGTCGGCGAGTGGGGCCCGCCGAACTCCCGCACCCCGGGCAACGCCGAGCTGGTCCGCCGTCAGGTCGCCGCGATGGAGGGCTTCGCCGAGGGCTGGACGATGTGGTACTGGTGCCGGGGCAACGGCGGCTACTGCGCGCTCGACCCGGCCGGACGCCCCGCCCCCGGCGACGAACCCGCCTTCGGCCCGTACCCGGTGGCCGTCGCGGGCACCGAGGTCCGGACGGCCGCCACCACCGTGGGCTGGCGCTCGGACGGCACCGGGCGCGGCAGCGAGATCCTGCTGCCCCCGGCCGCGTTCCCGCGCGGGGCCGATGTCACCGTCGCCCCCGCCGGCGCCCGGGTCGAGGTCGAACAGCCGACCGGCGGGCGGGCGGGAACCGTACGTGTCCGGCTCCCGCACGCCCACCGGGGCACAACCGTGACGGTCACGCTCACCGCTCGATGAGCGGGCCGAGCGGAACGAACGGAACAAGCGGGCCGAGCGGAACGACCGGGCCGAGCAGCATGCGCGGGCCGGTCACGCCAGTCCCCGGCGGGCCAGCAGCGGCCCGGTCTCCGGCGCCCGGCCGACCACCGCGCGGAAGGACTCCAGCGGGTCCCGGCTGAACCCGCGCGCCAGCAGCTCCCGCCGGAACAGCTCGCCGCTCTCCCGCACCGGGCGCCCGTTGCCCTCGAACCACTGCACGGTGTCGGCGTCCAGCACCTCCGACCAGATGTACGCGTAGTACGCCGCGCTGTAGCCGCTGGAGAAGATGTGCTGGAAGTACGCCGTCCGGTAGCGCGGCGGGATCGCGTCCACCGCGATCCCGGCCGCCGCGAGCGCCCGCGCCTCGAACTCCTCGGCGTCCGCGATCTCCTCGCCCTGCGGCACGGTGTGCCAGGCCCAGTCCAGCAGCGTGGCCGCCAGGTACTCGACCGTCCGGAAGCCCTGCCCGAAGCCCTCGGCCGCCGTCATCCGCTCGACCAGCTCGGCCGGCAGCGGCTCCCCGGTCGCGTGGTGGCGGGCGTAGTTGGCCAGCACCTCGGGCCGGACCATCCACATCTCGTTGACCTGCGAGGGGAACTCGACGAAGTCCCGGGGCACCGAGGTGCCCGAGAACAGCGGGTAGCGCACGTCCGAGAACAGCCCGTGCAGCGCGTGCCCGAACTCGTGGAACAGCGTGCGCACCTCGTCCCAGTCCATCAGCACCGGCTCGCCGGGCGCCGGACGCGGGATGTTGAGGTTGTTCAGCACCACCGACCGCTGCCCGGTCAGCCCGGACTGGGAGACCAGCGCGTCCATCCAGGCGCCGCCGCGCTTGGACGCCCGGGCGTGGAAGTCGCCGATGAACAGGCCCAGCGGGCTGCCGTCCTCCTCGAACACCTCGAAGACCCGGGCGTCCGGGTGGTGGGCCGTCAGGTCCGGCCGCTCGGTGAAGCTCACCCCGTACGCCAGGTTCGCGGCGAAGAAGACGCCGTCCCGCAGCACCCGCTCCAGCTCGAAGTACGGGCGCAGCACCGCCGCGTCCACCTGGTAGGAGCTCTGCCGGACCTTCTCCGAGTAGTACGCCCAGTCGTGCGCGGCGAGCTCCCCGATCCCGTCCGCGGCGGCCGCCCGGGCCAGCTCCCCGGCCTCCCGCCGGGCCATCGCCACGGCCGGGCCGACCAGCCGGGACAGCAGGCCGGAGACCGCCTCGACGGTGCCGGACGTCTCGTCCGCCACCACGTACGCGGCGTGGCTCGGGTACCCCAGCAGCGCGGCCCGCTCGGCGCGCAGCGCCGCCATCCGGATCGCCAGCGGGCCGTTGTCCTCGGCGCCCCGGCCGAGCGAGGCGGCCAGCAGCCGCTCGCGCACCGAGCGGTCGTCGAGCCGGGCCAGCTCGGCCTGGCCGGAGGTGCTCCGCAGGCTCAGCACGTAGCCGCCCGGGCGGCCGAGCACCCGGGCGTTCTCCGCGGCCCCGGCGACGGCGCCCTCGGACAGTCCGGCCAGTTCCCCGGCGGATTCCAGCACCAGCGCGGCGGAGCGGGTGGCGGCGTTCACGTTCTGCTGGAACGTCGTTCCGAGCGCCGCGAGTTCGGCGTTCAGCTCGCGCAGCCGGGCCTGCTCGGCCTCGCCCAGCCGGGCACCGGAGCGCACGAAGGCGGTGTACCGGCGCTCCAGCAGCCGCAGCGACTCCGGGTCCAGTCCGAGCCCGGCGCGGGCCTCGTGGAGCGCCTCGATCCGGGCGAACAGCGCGAGGTCCAGGTGGATGGCGTCGTGGTGGGCGGCGAGCAGCGGGCTGACCTTCGCCTCCACCTCGTCCAGCACGTCGGTGGTGTCCGAGGAGGACTGGTTGCGGAACACCGCGTCGACCCGGCGCAGCAGCTCCCCGGAGCGCTCCAGGGCCACCAGGGTGTTCTCGAAGGTCGGCAGGCTCCGGTCGGCGGTGATCGCCGCGATCTCGGCCAGCTGCTCGGCCATTCCCCGCTCGTACGCGGGCAGGTAGTGCTCCTCGCGGATCTCGGCGAACGGCGGGAGCTCGTAGAC
This sequence comes from Kitasatospora sp. NPDC057738, assembly GCF_042798815.1. Lineage (NCBI taxonomy): Bacteria > Bacillati > Actinomycetota > Actinomycetes > Kitasatosporales > Streptomycetaceae > Kitasatospora > Kitasatospora sp. NPDC057738. Next base: position 24,055 of record NZ_JBHVJT010000094.1, read on the forward strand.
CAGCGGACTGGCCTGGAAGAACGGGTTCTCGGTCATTTCGCGAACCCTACGCCGTGTCACCCGCGCTGCCCACGCGGTTCACCACCCCTGCGGAACACCCGCCGGGGCCCGTCCCGCCGGGCGCCGCCGTGCCCGCCTGCCGCGCGTTGTCACACCCACCCGTTAACGTCGACGGCGCGGGCCCGTCGGTCGCGGGCCGCCGCGCGCCCGCCCGCGGGCCCGCACCCCCCGTACCCGTCCCCGCACGCCCGACCGCGCGCCGGAGAGGAGCAGCCCCCGTGGCACCCAGGACCGCCCTCGCGCCCGACCCGCACGGCCCCGGCGGCCGGCTCCAGGCACTGGACGACGCGGGCGCCCCGCTCGGCCCGCCGGAGGCCGTCCGCGACCTCGCCACCGCCGTCGCCGCCCGGGAGGCCGCCGACCACCCGCGCTGGGTCTGGGCCGCCACCGACTCCGGGTACGCCCCGCTGCTGCCGAAGCTGCCCGACCGGCTCGCCCGCTGCCACGACCTGCGGCTGGTCGAAGCGCTGCTGCTGGCGCACGAGGGCCGGTTCGGCGCGCCCCGGTCGCTCGGCGCCGCCTGGGCCCGGCTGCGCGGCCTGCCCGTCCCGGCGGACCTGCCCGAACCGGGCCTGTCCGACGCCGACGACGGCCAGGACACCCTGTTCGCCCCCGACCGGCTGCAACTGCCGCCCGGCGCCGACCCGTTGGCGGCCGTGGTCGCCGTCCACGCGGAACAGCAGCGCCGGATCGCCGCCCTCGCCGACCCGGGCGCCCGGCAGCGGTTCCGGCTGCTGGTCGCCGCCGAGTCGGCCGGCGCCCTGGTGGCCGCCGAGATGGCCCACGACGGCCTGCCCTGGCGGGCCGACGTCCACGACCACCTGCTCACCGAGCTGCTCGGCCCCCGCCCGACCGTCCCCGGCACCCAGCCCAGGATCCTCGCCGAGCTCGCCGTCGACCTCCAGCAGGCGCTCGGCGCCAAGCCCTTCAACCCCGACTCCCACACCCAGGTGCTGCGCGCCTTCGCCGAGGCGGGCATCCAGCTCGGCTCCACCCGCTCCTGGGAGCTCAAGGGCATCGACCACCCGGCCGCACAGCTGCTGGTCCGCTACAAGGAGCTGTCCCGGATCCACGTCGCGCACGGCTGGGCCTGGCAGGACGCCTGGGCCCGCGGCGGCCGCTTCCGGCCCGAGTACGTGGTCGGCGGCGTGGTCTCCGGCCGCTGGGCCAGCCGCGGCGGCGGCGCCCTGCAGATCCCGCGGATCCTGCGCCGCGCCGTGGTCGCCGACCCGGGCTGGCTGCTGGTCGTCGCCGACGCCGCCCAGCTGGAGCCCCGGGTGCTCGCCGCGCTCTCCCAGGACGCCGGGCTGGCCCGCACCGCCGCCGGCGGCGACCTGTACGAGGCGCTCGCCGCCCACGCCTTCCAGGGCGACCGGGACAAGGCCAAGCTCGGCCTGCTCGGCGCCATGTACGGCCAGACCAGCGGCGACATCGGCCCGCTGCTCAACACCCTGCACCGGCGCTACCCGGCCGCGATGGGCTACGTCGAGGCCGCCGCCCGCACCGGCGAGGACGGCGGTGTGGTCGCCTCCCGGCTCGGCCGGGTCTGCCCGCCGGCCTCCGCCGACTTCCTCGACCTCACCGAGGGGGACGCCGCGGGCGAGGCCGGTGGCCGCACCGCCCGCGCCCGCGGCCGGTTCACCCGCAACTTCGTCATCCAGGCCAGCGCCGCCGACTGGGCGCTGGCCCTGCTCGCCGCGCTGCGCCGCCGGCTGAACGACCTGCCGGCGTCCGGCCCGGCGGACCGCCCGCACCTGGTGTTCTTCCAGCACGACGAGGTGGTCGTGCACACCCCGGCGAACCTCGCCGACGAGGTGGCCGCCGCCGTCGCCGAGTCGGCCGAGGAGGCCCGCCGGCTGGTGTTCGGCGACACCCCGGTGCGCTTCCCGCTCAGCACGGCGGTGGTGGACTGCTACGCGGACGCCAAGTGAGCGGGCTCCACGTGAGCGGGCTCCGAGTGAGCGGACTCCGAGTGAGCGGACTCCGGACGCTCAGAGCTTCCTGAACCCGCGCGCGTCCTCGGCCGCCGCGACCACCTCGGCCAGGTCCGCCCCGGTCGAGGCGGTGACGGCGGCGGCCACCGCGCCCTCCACGAACGGCGCGTCCGCCAGCCGCACGCCCGGGCGCGGCTCGTCCTCCAGCACCGTGACGGCGGTGAGCACCGAGCTGCCGAGGTCCGGCAGCACGACCACGCCCGCCCCGGCGTCGGCCCGCGCGATCGCCCCGGCGATCAGGTCGTAGCTGGTGCCGAGCCCACCGTCCTCGGTGCCGCCCGCGACGACCACCCGCACGCCGTCCGGGGCGAGTTCGCCGAGCAGCTCGCGCAGCCCCTCCGCGAGCCGGGCGCTGTGCGAGACCAGAACAATGCCCACGTTCTCACTCATGCGGCCGACCCTACGGCCGGAACCGACTGCTCCGGGAGAGTGATCGGAATCCCGCGTGTCGCACCCCGTGCCCCCCACCCCCGTCTGGCGTAGCGTCGGGTCCACGGCATCGACCGCCGTGGCGTCCTCACCCCGGTCACCAAGGGAGCGAAGAGCGTTGAAGAAGCTGATCAACACCCCGGAGAGCGTCCTGGAGGACGCGCTGGCCGGAATCGCCGCCGCCCATCCGGAGCTGGCGGTGGACGTCCCCAACCGGGTGATCACCCGGGCCGCCCGCCCGGCCGGTCCCAAGGTCGCACTGATCTCCGGCGGCGGCTCCGGCCACGAGCCGCTGCACGGCGGCTTCGTCGGCCCGGGCATGCTCGACGCCGCCTGCCCCGGCGAGGTGTTCACCTCGCCCGTCCCGGACCAGATGCTGGCCGCCGCCAAGGCCGTGGAGAACGGCGCCGGCGTGGTCTTCGTGGTGAAGAACTACACCGGCGACGTGATGAACTTCGAGCTCGCCGCCGAACTCGCCGCCGAGGAGGGCCTGGAGGTCCGCACCGTCCTGGTCAACGACGACGTCGCGGTCGAGGACTCCACCTGGACGGCCGGGCGCCGGGGCACCGGCGCGACCGTGCTGGTGGAGAAGACGGCCGGCGCGCTGGCCGAGCGCGGAGCCCCGCTGGACGAGGTCGCCGCCCTGGGCGAGCGGGTCAACGCCGCCTCCCGCTCCTTCGCGATCGCGCTCACCGCGGCCACCGTCCCGGCCGCCGGCAAGCCCGGCTTCGACCTGCCCGAGGACGAGATCGAGGTCGGCGTCGGCATCCACGGCGAGCCCGGCCGCCGGCGGGAGAAGCTCCGCCCGGCCCGCGAGCTGGCCGCCGAGGTGGTCGAGACCGTCCTGGCCGACCACCACCTGACCCCGGGCGACGAGGTGATCGCCCTGCTCAACGGCCTCGGCGCGACCCCGCTGCTGGAGCTGTACGTGGTCTACGGCGAGGTCGCCGTCAGGCTCGCCGAGCGCGGCATCACGGTGGCCCGCAGCCTGGTCGGCAACTACGTCACCAGCCTCGACATGGCGGGCTTCTCGCTCACCCTCACCAAGGCCGACGCCCAGCTGCTGGAGCTCTGGGACGCCCCGGTCGACACCCCCGCCCTCAAGCGCTGAGCCGCACCGAAGGAGACCCGATGGACTTCGACACCCCGCTGGCCGAGGCCTGGATCCGAGCGATCGCCGCGGCCGTCGAGAAGGAGCAGTCCCGGCTCACCGAGCTGGACTCCGCGATCGGCGACGGCGACCACGGCAGCAACCTCCGGCGCGGCTTCGCCGCCGCCCTGACCGCCCTGGACGGCCTCCGGCCGGCCGGCCCCGGCGCCGTCCTCACCAGGACCGGCAGCACGCTCATCTCCAAGGTCGGCGGCGCCTCCGGCCCGCTCTACGGCAAGGCCTTCCGCGCCATCGGCGCCGCCCTGCCCGAACCGGCCGGTCCGGCCGACGTCGCCGAGGCCCTGTCGGCGGGCCTGGACGCGGTCCGCCTCCTCGGCAAGGCCGAACCCGGCGACAAGACCATCGTGGACGCCTGGACCCCGGCCGTCGCCGCGTTCCGCGCGGCGGCCGCCACCGGCGCCGGCCTCCCCTCGGCGGCGTCGGCGGCCGCCGACGCCGCCGAGCAGGGCGCCCGCGACACCGTCCCCCTCCGGGCCCGCAAGGGCCGCGCCTCCTACCTGGGCGAACGCAGCATCGGCCACCAGGACCCGGGTGCCGCCTCCACGGCCCTCGTCTTCCGCGCCCTCGCCGACGTCACCGCCGCCTGACCCTCACCCACCCACAGCAACCACCCCCACCCACCTCCCCCTCACCCAACCCAGCGAGAGGGACGCGCTGCGGAAGGGGCGGCGCAGGGGGTGGCCCGGAGAGGGGCGTTGCGGGTGATTTTCAGACTGCCAACGGCGGCCAACCCCCACCCCCAAAGTCGGCAGTCTGAAAATCATCCAGCCCCTCGGAGCGGCCACCCCCGGAGCCGCCCCGCCCCCACCCTCCCGAAAGCCCCCACCCACAAGCCCGCCCCGCAGGGGCCCCTCACCCGTCCGTCCGCGCGATCAGCAGGAGCAACGCGTCGTCCCGCAGCTCCCCGCCGGTGTGCGCCAGCAGGTCCGCGTACACCCGGCCCACCGCGGCCTCCAGCTCCCCCTCCGAGCGCGCGGCTCCCCGCACCAGCTGCCCGACCCGCTCCGCCAGCGGGTAGAACTCCCCGCTCGTGCGGTGCCGCGCCTCGATCACCCCGTCCGTGCAGAGCACCAGCACGTCCTCCTCGCCGAACGGCTGCCCCCAGGTGGTCGGCTCCCCCGCCGCCAGCCGGCCGAGGCCCAGCGGCACCCAGGGGTCGGGCGCGTGCAGCACCTGCGCCCGCCCCTCGGGGTCCACCCGGATCGGCGGCACGTGGCCGTACTGCAGCAGTTCCATCGCCCCCGGCGTACGGAACTCCGCGAACAGTGCCGTGGTGAACTCCCCGTCCGGCACGTGCCGTTCGACGCTGGCCTCGATCCGCGCCGCGACGCCCCGCAGCCCGGCCTCGTCGTAGGCCGCCTCGCGGAACGCGCCCAGCACCACGGCCGCGGTCTGCACCGCCGCCAGTCCCTTGCCCCGGACGTCCCCGACCGCGACCCGGGTGCCGTGCGGCGTCTCCAGCACCGAGTACAGGTCGCCGCCGATCCGTGAGGCGTCCGCCGCCGACACGTACCGCACCGCGAGCCGCAGCGGTCCGACGGTCGGCCCGGGCAGCTGCAGCAGCGCCCGCTGGGCGGCCTCGGCGACGGAGCTGACGGCCGCGAAGGCCGCCGCGCGCCGCATCCGGATCTTGGCGACCCAGGCCGAGAACAGCGTCAGGACGACGTAGCTGACCATCGCCCCGTACAGGAAGCGGGCGTCGTTGATGTTGTCGACCTCGTCGTAGTGGCTGAGCCCGAACACCGTGACCAGCCCGAACGCGCAGACCAGGAGCAGCTCGCCGGGTTTCAGGGTCAGCGCCGCGATGGTCGGCACCACGGTCATCAGCGGAGCCAGGTAGCGGTCCTTGCCGGAGAGGAAGTCCGCGAGCCCGACCAGCAGGACGGCGATCAGCGCGGGCGTGGCGCGCCGCCAGAACGGGACGTCCTGGAGGTCGGCGGCGAGCAGGGCGCCGCGCTGCCGGTCCGGCGGCAGTCCGGCTGCCGTGGGGGCCGAGGGAGACTGGGCGCGGCGGAGCGGAAACACATATCGAACATAAGGGACGATCACGGAGGAGGCCCGACCGGCCCGGCTCCCCGCGCTGCGGAGCATTCCGCCCCGCCGTCTCCGGGAATACCCTGGAGGGGTATGGTGTTGTCGCAAGAGCCGTTGCCAGCGCCGCGTCCCGGACGAACACCCGGGCCGCCCGGACCTCCCGGAGGCCTCCGATGTCCACCACCGTCACCTACACCGTGTCCGGCATGAGCTGCGGCCACTGCGAGAAGGCGATCAGCGAGGAGGTCTCCGCGCTGGCCGGGGTCACCGGGGTCGCCGCCGACTCCACCGCCGGTACCGTGACGATCTCCTCCGCCGCCCCGTTGGACGACGAGCAGGTGCGCGCCGCGATCGACGAGGCCGGCTACGAGCTGGTCGGCCGCAGCGCCTGACCCACCCGGCACGGCGGGGGCGCCGCGGCGCCCCCACCAGCCCCCCGACCAAAGAGCCCATCCGCACGAAAACATCCCCCCCAAACCCTGGGGGCCGGGACCCGGTTCGGCTTTTT
>NZ_JBHVJT010000094.1:30260-39479 GCF_042798815.1 Kitasatospora sp. NPDC057738
CTTGTGGAAAAAAGAAGGGGGGCGCAACGAGGGAGAGGAGTCGGGAGAGGGGTGGGTCGCCCGCAGCCCCCACCCCCCCCGACAGGGGGGGGCCCCCCCCCCCCCCCCCCCGGCCGCCCGACCGAGGAGCTGATCCGCATGAGCACGTCCACCCCGGACCTCGGGGCCCGGGACCGGGTCGAGCTGTCGATCGGCGGGATGACCTGCGCCTCCTGCGCCGCCCGGATCGAGAAGAAGCTCAACCGGATGGACGGCGTCGAGGCCACCGTCAACTTCGCCACCGAGAAGGCCCGGGTCGACTTCGGCCCCGGCACCACGGTCGAGGAGCTGATCGCCACCGTCGAGCGCACCGGCTACACCGCCGAGGTCCCCCCGCCGCCGGCGCCCGCCGCCCCCGAACCCGAGCGGACCGCTCCGACCGGGCACCCCGACACCCTGCGGGACCGGCTGCTGATCAGCACCGTCCTCAGCGTCCCGGTGGTCCTGCTGTCGATGGTGCCGGCCCTCCAGTTCGACAACTGGCAGTGGCTGGCCTTCGCGCTCACCGGCCCGGTCGTGGTCTACGGCGGCCTGCCCTTCCACCGCGCCGCCTGGACCAACCTGCGGCACGGCGCCGCCACCATGGACACCCTGGTCTCGCTCGGCACCCTGGCCGCCTTCGGCTGGTCCTGCTGGGCCCTGTTCCTGGGCCACGCCGGCATGCCCGGGATGCACCACGACTTCTCGCTGTCCGTCGGCGACACCGACGCCTCCGCCACGCTCTACCTGGAGACCGCCGCCGCCGTCACCGTGCTGATCCTGCTCGGCCGCCACCTGGAGGCCCGCTCCAAGCGCCGGGCCGGCGCCGCCCTGCACGCCCTGCTCGACCTCGGCGCCAAGGACGTCGCCGTCCTGCGGGCCGGCCGGGAGGTACGGCTGCCGGTGGACCGGCTGACGGTCGGCACCCGCTTCGTGGTCCGCCCCGGCGAGAAGATCGCCACCGACGGCGTGGTGGTCGAGGGCGCCTCGGCCGTGGACGCCTCGATGCTCACCGGCGAGTCCGTCCCGGTCGAGGTCACCGTCGGCGACGCCGTCACCGGCGCCACCGTCAACGCGGGCGGGCGCCTGGTGGTCGAGGCCACCCGGGTCGGCGCCGACACCCGGCTGTCCCGGATGGCCCGGCTGGTCGAGGAGGCCCAGAACGGCAAAGCCGCCGCCCAGCGGCTGGCCGACCGGATCTCCGCCGTCTTCGTCCCGGTCGTCATCCTGATCGCCCTGACCACCCTGGTGGTCTGGCTGCTGGCCACCGACAGCCCCACCGAGGCCTTCACCGCCGCCGTCGCCGTGCTGATCATCGCCTGCCCGTGCGCCCTGGGCCTGGCCACCCCGACCGCGCTCATGGTCGGCACCGGCCGCGGCGCCCAGCTCGGCATCCTGATCAAGGGCCCCGAGGTGCTGGAGACCACCCGCAAGGTCGACACCGTCGTCCTCGACAAAACCGGCACCGTCACCGCCGGCCGGATGGCCCTGCTCGCGGTGCACACCGCCGAGGGCGTGGACCGGGCCGAGGCGCTGCGACTGGCCGGCGCCGTCGAGCACGCCTCCGAGCACCCGATCGCCCGGGCGGTCGCCGAGGCCGCCGCCGAGGCCGGCGAACTGCCCGCCGTCACGGACTTCCGCAACGTGCCCGGACGGGGCGTGGAGGGGGTCGTGGCGGGCCGCACGGTGGTCGCCGGGCGCGAGGCCCTGCTGGCCGACCGCGCACAGCACCTGCCGCCCTCCCTGGCCCGCGCCAAGTCCGCCGCCGAGGCGGCCGGCCGCACCGCGATCGCGGTCGGCTGGGACGGCGAGGCACGGGCCGTGCTGGAGGTCGCCGACGCGGTCAGGCCGACCAGCGCCGAGGCGATCGGCAAGCTGCGCGCACTGGGCCTGACCCCGGTGCTGCTCACCGGCGACAACCGGGCGGTGGCCGAGGCCGTGGCGGCCGAGGTCGGCATCGCGCCGGAGCACGTGATCGCCGAGGTGCTCCCCGAGGACAAGGTCTCCACCGTCAAGCGGCTGCAGGCCGAGGGCAAGGTCGTGGCGATGGTCGGCGACGGCGTCAACGACGCCGCCGCGCTCGCCCAGGCCGACCTGGGCCTGGCCATGGGCACCGGCACCGACGCCGCCATCGAGGCCGGCGACCTCACCCTGGTCCGCGGCGACCTGCGCTCGGCGGCCGACGCCATCCGGCTCTCCCGCAGGACCCTGGGCACCATCAAGGGCAACCTGTTCTGGGCCTTCGGCTACAACGTGGCGGCGATCCCGCTGGCCGCGGCCGGCCTGCTCAACCCGGTGATCGCGGGTGCCGCGATGGCCTTCTCCTCGGTCTTCGTGGTCACCAACAGCCTGCGGCTGCGCCGCTTCCGGCCCGCCTGAGCCCGTACATGCGGCGGGCCCCGACCGGTTACCGGTTGGGGCCCGCCGTCCGTCTCGACGCCCGGCGGCTCAACGCCCCAGCAGCTCGCCGCCGTTGCAGTGCAGGATCTCGCCGGTGATGAACCCGGCCTCGGGCGAGGCCAGGAAGTGCACCGCCGCCGCGACCTCGCCGCTCTCGCCGATCCGCCCGAGCAGGGTGCGGGCGGCCCGGCGGGCGACCTCGGCCTCGTCCAGCCGCGGCCCGAAGAACTCGGTGCCCGCGACGGTGCCCGGCGCGACGATGTTGGCGGTGATGCCCGAGGTGCCCAACTGGGCGGCCAGGAAGTGGTTCCAGGCGTGCAGCGAGGCCTTCGCAGCGCCGTACGAGCCGGCCCCGCGCAGGGCGGCGATGGAGCTGACGGTGACCACCCGGCCGGAGCCCGGGGTGAGCCGGTCGCGGACCGACTCGGTGAGCAGCACCACGGTCAGCACGTTGCGCTCGAAGTCGCCGCGCCAGCGCGCCAGCAGGGCGTGCGGCCCGCCGCCGACCACGGTCTCGCGGCTGCCGGCGTTGTTGATCAGGACGTCGATGCGCTCGGGCAGTTCGGCGAGCGCGGCCTCGACGGCGTCCGGGTCGGCGAGGTCGCACACCAGCGGGGTGACGTTCGGTCCGAGGTCGGCCGCGGCCTTCTCCAGGACCTCCCGGCGGCGCCCCACGATCATCACGTGGTCGCCGGCCTCGACGAACCGCCGCGTGACTTCGTACCCGATTCCCGTGCCACCGCCGGTGACGACGACGTTCCTGGCCATCTGCGCACTCCCTCCCCAGTTCCGCCGTCGCGCGGCGAATGTGCGCGACGGTCCGTACCGGAATGCCACGATTCCTATCACGCTCGGTTGCCGTGACTGCGGGGAGGGTGACGTCCCGCGCGAGCGAAGGTGTGATATGGGCGTGGTACGACGCGCACACGGAGCGTGGCGAGAGGCAGCTCACACCCCCCGGGCGTAACTTCTCGCACCCTGATACGTCTTAGGTTGGTAGTGCGGCAGTTTTTCCGATGGGCGGGGACACGCTGAACGGCAATGTGTCCCCGCGCTTCCAGGACTGCCGCCGACGGGGCTCCGGCGGGCCCCGGGAACGGTCGTCGAACCCGACGGCCTTCGCGCACGACGCCGGGGTTCTGGCGGGCCTGGGACGCTTTGAGCGGCCGTCCCCGGCTGCGGCCGACCCCGGAGTCGTGCGCCGTACGGTTCCGTCCCCGCGCGGGCCCTCGGGCGCGCCACCGGGACGCGAAGGGGCCCGGCCGCTCGACAGCGGCCGGGCCCCTCTCAGCTTCCGCGCGGGCCGGTGGTCGGCTCCGCCACGGTCAGCGGGCGTCCAGCGGGACGTAGTCGCGGATCGCGGTGCCGGTGTAGATCTGGCGCGGACGGCCGATCCGGCTGGTCGGGTCGTTGATCATCTCGTGCCAGTGGGCGATCCAGCCCGGCAGCCGGCCGAGCGCGAACAGCACGGTGAACATGCTGGTCGGGAAGCCCATGGCGCGGTAGATCAGGCCGGTGTAGAAGTCCACGTTCGGGTACAGCTTGCGCGAGATGAAGAAGTCGTCCTTGAGGGCGTGCTCCTCCAGCTTGAGCGCGATGTCCAGCAGCTCGTCGCTCTTGCCGAGCTGGCCGAGGACCTCGTGCGCGAGCAGCTTGACCTGGGCGGCGCGCGGGTCGAAGGCCTTGTAGACCCGGTGACCGAAGCCCATCAGCTTGACGCCGGCTTCCTTGTTCTTCACCTTCGTGATGAAGGCGTCGACGTCGCCGCCGTCCTTCTGGATGCTCTCCAGCATCTCCAGCACGGCCTGGTTGGCGCCGCCGTGCAGCGGGCCCCACAGGGCCGAGATGCCGGCCGAGATCGAGGCGAACAGGTTGGCGTGGCTGGAACCGACCAGGCGCACGGTGGAGGTCGAGCAGTTCTGCTCGTGGTCCGCGTGCAGGATGAGCAGCTTGTCCAGCGCGTTGACGACGACCGGGTTGAGCTCGTAGTCCTCGGCGGGGACGGCGAAGGTCATCCGCAGGAAGTTCTCGACGTAGCTCAGGTCGTTGCGCGGGTAGACGAAGGGCTGGCCCATCGCCTTCTTGTACGCGTACGCGGCGATCGTCGGCAGCTTGGCGAGGAGGCGGACCGTCGACAGGTGGCGCTGGGCCGCGTCGAACGGGTTGTGGCTCTCCGGGTAGAACGTGGACAGCGCGCCGACGACCGAGGACAGCATGGCCATCGGGTGGGCGTCCCGCGGGAAGCCCTGGAAGAAGCGCTTGACGTCCTCGTGCAGCAGGGTGTGCTGGGTGATCTCGCGGTTGAACTCCGCCAGCTGGTCCGCGTTGGGCAGCTCGCCGTTGATCAGGAGGTACGCGGTCTCGATGAAGCCGCCATCGGAGGCGAGCTGCTCGATCGGGTAGCCGCGGTACCGCAGGATGCCGTTGTCACCGTCCACGAAGGTGATCGCGGACTTGTACGCGGCGGTGTTACCGAAGCCGTTGTCCAGGGTGACCAGGCCGGTCTGCGGGAGCAGCTTCGAGATGTCGAAGCCGGAGTTGCCCGCAGTGCTCTCGACGACGGGGTACTCGTACTCGCCGTCCTGGTACCTCAGTACTACCGAGTTGTCGCTCACGTCTTCCTCACCGACGAAATGAATCCTCTTCCAAGGTGCCCTGACTGTCTCTACCATCCCCCATCCGGAGGACAGTCGCGCACCCGGGGTGGCCCGAAAGGGCCCGCCCCTACAAAACCTGCCGCCGCAGCCGGTACGAACCGGACAAGATCGGCACCACCCTAGGCTCTGCCGTAAATCTCTTCACGTCAAGAGAACATTAGAGGCAACCATCCCGTTGGATAATCATCCAGCTGTCAGCCGATGGTCGAGCGCGGTGTGCCTCCGACCTGCGCTGACGGCCCGGACCGCCTGCCCGATCGCCTTGCGTGACCCCACCAGCACCACCAGTTTCCTCGCCCTGGTCACAGCGGTGTAGAGCAGATTTCGCTGGAGCATCGTCCAAGCGGACATGGTGACCGGAATCACCACGACCGGGTACTCGCTGCCCTGCGAGCGGTGGATCGTCACCGCGTACGCGTGGGCCAGCTCGTCCAGTTCGTCGAAGTCGTACGACACCTCCTCGTCCTCGTCGGTGAGCACCGTCAGCCGCTGGTCGTCGACGGCGAGGGCGGTCACCACTCCCACTGTGCCGTTGAAGACGCCGTTGCGCCCCTTGTCGTAGTTGTTGCGGATCTGGGTGACCTTGTCCCCCACCCTGAACGTGCGCCCGCCGAAACGGCGTTCGGCCAGCCCCTCCCGGGCCGGCGTCACCGCCGCCTGGAGCAGGGTGTTCAGGTTCCCCGCGCCGGCCGGGCCGCGGTGCATCGGCGCCAGCACCTGCACGTCCCGGCGCGGGTCGAAGCCGAACTTCTGCGGGATCCGGCGCGCCACCACGTCCACCGTCAGCCCGGCCGCCCGCTCCGCGTCGTCCTCGGCGAACAGGAAGAAGTCCGCCAGACCGTCCGTCAGCGGCGGCCTGCCCTCGTTGATCCGGTGCGCGTTGGTCACCACCCCGGACTGCTGGGCCTGCCGGAAGATCCTGGTCAGCCGCACCGACGGGATCGGCCCGCCCTCGGCCAGCAGATCCCGCAGCACCTCCCCGGCACCCACCGAGGGCAACTGGTCCACGTCCCCCACGAACAGCAGGTGGGCCCCCGGCGGCACCGCCTTGACCAGCTTGTTCGCCAGGATCAGATCCAGCATCGAAGCCTCGTCGACCACCACCAGGTCCGCGTCCAGCGGCCGGTCCCGGTCGTACGCGGCGTCCCCGCCCGGCTTCAGCTCCAGCAGCCGGTGCACCGTCGAGGCCTCCACCCCGGTCAGCTCCGCCAGCCGCTTCGCCGCCCGGCCGGTCGGCGCCGCCAGCACCACCTTGGCCCGCTTCGCCAGCGCCAGCGTCACGATCGACTTCACCGTGAACGACTTGCCGCACCCCGGACCGCCCGTCAGCACCGCGACCTTCTCGGTCAACGCGAGCCGCACCGACTGCTCCTGCTCCGGCGCCAGTTCGGCCCCGGTCCGCTTCGCCAGCCACTCCAGCGCCACCGGCCAGTCCACGTTCCCGAACCACGGCATCCGGTCCGCGTCCGACCGCAGCAGCCGGACCAACTGGTTGGCCAGCGAGATCTCCGCCCGGTGGAACGGCACCAGGTACACCGCCGTCACCGGCTCGCCGCCCTCCCCCGGGACCGCCTCGCGCACCACCCCCTCCGCCGCCACCAGCTCCGCCAGGCAGTCGATCACCAGCCCGACGTCCACCTGGAGCAGCTTCACCCCGTCCGCGATCAGCCGCTCCTCCGGCAGGAAGCAGTGCCCCTGGTCGGTGCTCTGCGACAGCGCGTACTGCAGGCCCGCCTTCACCCGCTCCGGGCTGTCGTGCGGAATGCCCACCGCCTGGGCGATCCGGTCCGCCGTCAGGAAGCCGATGCCCCACACGTCCGAGGCCAGCCGGTAGGGCTCGTTGCGCACCACCCCGATCGAGCCGTCGCCGTACTGCTTGTAGATCCGCACGGCCAGCGAGGTGGACACCCCGACCCCCTGCAGGAAGACCATCACCTCCTTGATGGCCTTCTGCTCCTCCCAGGCCTCCGCGATCTTCTTCGTCCGCTTCGGCCCCAGCCCCGGCACCTCGATCAGCCGGCCCGGCTCGTTCTCGATCACCTCCAGGGTCTCCACCCCGAAGCGCTCCACGATCCGCTCGGCGAACCGCGGCCCGATCCCCTTGATCAGCCCCGAGCCCAGGTACCGCTGGATCCCCTGGACGGTGGCGGGCAGCACCGTGGTGTAGTTCTCCACCGTGAACTGCCGCCCGTACTGCGGGTGCGAACCCCACCGCCCGTGCAGCCGCAGCGACTCGCCGACCTGCGCCCCCAGCAGCGCGCCCACCACCGTCAGCAGGTCGTTCCCGCCCCGCCCGGTGTCCACCCGGGCCACCGTGTAGCCGGTCTCCTCATTGGCATAGGTGATCCGCTCCAGCACGCCCTCGACCTGCGCGAGCTGGAGCGGCACCTGCTGCCCGGACTGCGCCGCCTGCTTGCTCACCGGACCCCCTTCGACCGGTACGGGTGGATCAATGCCGCTACGCACCGTACCGCCCCGTACCGACAGCCCCGGAACCGTTGCCTGCCGTGCACCGCCCCGGCCGAGGTGCCAGGCTGGGAGGAACCGAGGGGGACCGCCGTCGACCGCGCCCGCCCGGGCCCCGTCCGAGGAGCAGTGCCGCCATGCTCAACACCGACTTCCGCCCCGGTTCCCCGGACTGGCTCGACCTGAGCAGCCCCGACACCCGCGCGTCCGTCGACTTCTACACCACGCTGTTCGGCTGGACCTTCGACTCCGCCGGCCCCGAGGCCGGCGGCTACGGCTTCTTCCAGCTCGACGGCCGGACCGTCGCCGCCCTCGGCCCGCTCCCCGACGAGGCGACCCCGCCCGGCTGGACGCTCTACTTCGCCACCGAGGACGCCGACCGCACCACCGCCCTGGTCGAACAGGCCGGCGGCCGCGTCCGGTACGCCCCCTTCGACGTCTTCACCGCGGGCCGGATGGCCGGCTGCACCGACCCGACCGGCGCCGACTTCGCCGTCTGGCAGCCGCACGACACCCGCGGCCTGGACCTCGTCACCGAGGAGGGCAGCCTCTGCTGGGCCGAGTGCTACAGCGTCGACGCCGAACGCGCCAAGTCCTTCTACCGCGCCGTCTTCGACTGGCAGGAGCAGGACGTCCCGCTCGGCGAGGTGATGTACACCGTCCTCACCCCGGCCGGCGGCGGCACCGACGACGCCCACGGCGGCATCATGCAACTCGGCCCCGAACACACCGCGCGCGGCACCGGCTCGCACTGGCTCCCCTACTTCGAGGTCCCCAACACCGACGCCAGCCTCGCCATCGCCGCCACCCTCGGCGCGACCGTACGGATCCCGGCCATGGACGTGCACGGCGTCGGCCGTCTGGCCCAACTGGTCGACCCGCACGGCGCCGTCTTCGCCGTCATCACCAGCACCAAGCCCGGGGAGTGACGGCCGATGGGGCCCACGACCCTCGGGACCCACGGCCCTTCAGAAGGGCAGTGAAGGGGTGCTACGGGCGTAGACAGGGTGTGGTGGCCGCCTCGCATGCTTCTAGTCTCTGATCATGACTGAAACGGCTGTTCTGACGATCCGACGGGCCACCGCCGACGACCTGCCGGCGATCGTGGCCATGCTGGCCGACGACCCGCTGGGCGCCACCCGCGAGAGCCCCGACGACCTCACCCCCTACCGCGCCGCCTTCGCCCGCCTCGACGGCGACCCCCACCAGCACCTGGTCGTCGCCGACCGGGCCGGCCGCACCGTCGGCACCCTGCAGCTCACCGTCGTCCCGGGCCTCTCCCGGGCCGGCGCCACCCGAACGATCATCGAGGGCGTCCGCATCCACGCCGAGGAACGCGGCAGCGGACTGGGCACCGACCTCATCCGCTGGGCCGTCGACCGCTCCCGGGAACTCGGCGCCGACCTCGTCCAGCTCACCTCCGACGCGACGCGCACGGACGCGCACCGCTTCTACGAGCGGCTCGGCTTCACCGCCTCGCACGTCGGGTTCAAACTCAAGCTCTGACAATCGCTCAAGCTCTGAGAATCGCCGGGAAACGCGAAGAACCCCCATCCGGATCCCGGATGGGGGTTCTTCTGAAGAATTGTTCGGCGGCGTCCTACTCTCCCACAGGGTCCCCCCTGCAGTACCATCGGCGCTGTAAGGCTTAGCTTCCGGGTTCGGAATGTAACCGGGC
>NZ_JBHVJT010000095.1:0-36749 GCF_042798815.1 Kitasatospora sp. NPDC057738
CCCCGGATCACCGGGGAGCGGGGGCCGCCGGTCGTCGGACGGGCGCGGCGGCGGGGCTCACATCCGGCGGACGCGCAGCACACTGGTCAGCATCGGGAGGGTGAACTCGCCGGAGCCGGTCTCCGGTCGGTCGGCGAGATAGGCGTGGGTGGCGTCCAGCAGGGCCTTCCGCTCCTGCTCCGGCATGACCAGGACGCCCGCCTTCGTCGCGAGGGTGGCGGCGAGGGACTCCGCGGTCCGCTGCTGCCCGTGCGGGAACTCCGCCTGCTCCGGCGAGTCGAACCACGCGCCCCCGCCGGACCTGGGCAGGTGCATCCGCGCCGTCTCGGTGCGCCAGCCGGCGGGCACGTCGCGCGGACCGATGGCGGCGGGGCCGGTGACGCGGGCGAGGCCGGCCACCCAGTCGACTCCGTCGTCGAAGACGTTCCACAGTCCGGCCAGCACGCCGGCGGGCGCGAGGACCCGGGCGATCTCCGGGCCCGCGACGTCCATGTCGAACCAGTGCATGGCGTTGCCGGACACCACCGCGTCGACGGAGCCGTCCGCCAGCGGGATCGCCTCGGCGCTGCCCGCCAGCGCGCGCACGTCCGGCAGCGTGCCGCGCAGCTCGGCCAGCATCGCCGGGTCGGGTTCGACCGCCACGACGTCGTGGCCGAGCGCGACCAGCGTGGCGGTGAGCTTGCCCGTCCCGGCGCCGAGGTCGAGCACCCGCGGGCCCGGCGCGGTTTCGAGGGCCCAGCGCACGGCGGCCCGCGCGTAGTCCGGGCGGTGCTCGGCGTAGGCGACCGCCGCCCTTCCGAACGACGAGCTGTGCAGCCGCCGTTCGTCCTGTGCGGACGGCTGCCCGGTGCGCAGGTGGCCCGGTTCGGCGTCCTGGTGGTGCCCGGTGGTGCGGTCGGTCCCCGTCATCGAAGCTCCTTCGGATCGGCGGTCTGTGCCGGGTGGGGGCACAGCGCGCTGCGGCCGACCGGGGTCGACCCGACCCGGACGGCACGATGTATCGGTGCGATGTATCGAACCGATACATCGAGACCCTAGGCACCGGAGTGCCGCGGCACAAGGCCCACGTCCGCCGACCGGGGATCAGGACCGGTGCGCGGGCGGGTGGTCACGGAGCCCGGCGACGCCGGCCCGTGGGTGGTCGCTAGCCTGACGCGGTGACGATCGAACTGCGGATACTGTCCACCGTCTCCTGCCGGGGCGAGGAGGTCACCGCCCCCGGATTGCGGGGGCTGCTCGCGCTGTTGGCGCGGGAGGTGCGGGGCGGGTGCGGCCGGGGGAGCCTGCTGGACGGGCTGTGGCCGGAGGACGGGCCCGAGCGGCCGGAGAAGGCGCTGCAGGTGCTGGTGTCGCGGGCGCGGGCGAAGTTCGGGGCGGACCTGATCGTCAGCACGCCGACCGGGTACCGGCTGGGGCTCGGGGAGGAGCGGGTGGACGCCTCCGCCGTGCTGTTGCACGCCGCCGCCTGCGCCGAGAAGGCGCGGGCCGGGGACCACGCCGGGGCGCTCGCCGAGGCCGAGGCGGGGCTGGAGCTCTGGGAAGGCGAGAGCGGGCCCGCCGACCCCGACGGGACGGACCCGGCGTCCGCGCTGCGCGTCGAACGGGACCGTACCCGCCGGGCGTTGCGGCGTGGCCGGGCGCTCGCGCTGGCGCGCACCGGGCGGCACCCGGAGGCCGTCGAGGCGCTCGCCGGGGAGGCCGCCGGGCAGCCGAGGGACGAGGAGGTGCTGCTGGAACTGCTGCGCAGCGAGGCCCGGACGGCCGGGGCGGCGGCCGCGCTCGGCCGGTACGACCGCTACCGCCGCGGCCTGCGGGACACCCTGGGCGCCGACCCCGGCCCCGAACTGCGGCAACTGCACCAGGAGTTGCTGCGCGGCGAGGCGGCGCCGGTGCGGCGCGGGGTGCCGCACGAGCCGAACGCCCTGGTGGGCCGGGAAGCCGACCTCGCCGCGGTGGCGGAGCTGCTGGGCGCCGCCCGGGTGGTGTCGGTGGTCGGCCCCGGTGGGCTCGGCAAGACCCGGCTGGCCGCCGCCGTGGCACGCGCGGCGGAGCAGCGGGTGGTGCACCTGGTGCCGCTCGCCGCAGTGGCCGCCGACCAGGACGTGGCCGGGGCGGTCGCGGCCGCGCTCGGTACGGGGGACCGGGCGGGGATCGCCGGCGCCCTGGGCCCCGGGCCGGTGCTGCTGGTGCTGGACAACTGCGAGCAGGTGGTGCGCGGCGTCGCCGACCTGGTGCGGGCGCTGGTCGCCGCCCGCCCCGACCTGCGGGTGCTCACCACCAGCCGCACGCCGCTCGGGATCTCCGCCGAATCGCTGTACCTGCTCCCCGAGCTGGACCGGGCGGCCGCCGTCGAGCTGTTCGCCCAGCGGGCCCGCGCGGCCCGGCCCGACGTCGAGCTGCCCGCCGGTCCGGTCGCCGGGCTGTGCGCCCGGCTGGACGGGCTGCCGCTGGCGCTGGAGCTGGCCGCGGCCCGGGTGCGGGTGCTGACGGTGACCGGGATCGCCGACCGGCTGGCCGACCGCTTCGCCCTGCTGCGCGGCGGACCGCGCGACGCGCCGCAGCGCCACCGCACCCTGCAGGCCGTGGTCGACTGGAGCTGGAACCTGCTGGACCCGCCGGGCCGGGCCGCCCTGCGCGCGCTGTCCGTCTTCCCCGGGGGTTTCACCGCCGAGGCGGCGGAGCGGCTGCTCGGCGCCGCCGGCAGCACCGGTGCCGACGTCCTGGCCGTCCTGGAGGACCTGGTCGACCAGTCCCTGCTGCGCCTGGCCGACACCCCGAGCGGCGGACGGTTCCGGATGCTGGAGACGGTCCGCGAGTTCGGCGCGGCCGAGCGGACGAAGGCGGCGGAGGACGAGACCGTCACCGCCGGATTCCTCACCTGGGCACGGGAGTTCGGCATCGCCCACCACGACGGCCCGTTCGGCCCGGCGGCCGTGCCGCAGTGGCGGCTGGTCCGGGCCGAACAGGACAACCTGGTCCGCGCGCTGCGCCTGGCCCTCGCCGCCGGGGACGGGCCGACGGTCGCCGCCACCGCCGCCGTCCTCGCCGGGCTGTGGACCGCCGAGGGCAACTACGTCCGGCTGCTCGCCCTCGCCGAGGACACCGGCGGCCCGGTCTCCCGGCTGCGCCCCGGGCCCGAACTGCTGGAGCCGGTGCGCACCCTCACCGCGCTGAGCACCGTCAACACCCTGCTGGCCGCGGGCGGCGGGCTCGGCACCGGCACCGGCGCGCTGCGCCTGCTCGCCACCCTGCGCCGGCTGCCCCCGGCCGCGCCGGACACCCCGGTCCGGGCGATCGCCACCGTGATGGCGGCCGTCCCCGAGGTGCTGGGCTCCACGCCGGACGGTCCGGACAGCGCTCTGGACGGCCGCCCGGACGGTGGCGCGCTGGCAGTCCTGTGCGCCGCCCCGGAACCGCTGCTCGCCGGTGTGGCCGAGGCGGTGGCCGGCTACCGGTGGGAGCGCGCCCAGGAGACGGAGCGGGCGACCGCCTCGGCGCGGCGGACGCTGGCGGCCGTCGAGGCGCTGCCGGTGCCCTGGCTGCGGGTGCTCGCGCTCGCCCGCCTCGGCGAACTGCACCTGCAGGGCGAGCGCAGCGCCGAGGCGCTGCCGCTGCTGCGTGCGGCGATGGCCGAGCTGGACCGGCTCGGCGACTGGAGCGACATGCTGGGCCTGCGCTGGGGCATGGTGATCGGCAGTCTGCAGGCCGGGGACCCGGACGGTGCCGAACACTGGCTGGAGCTGGCGTTGCGGCACCGGCCGGCCGATGCCGTCGACCTGCTCACCCCCGAGCTGGGCGCCCGGGCGGAGATCGCCCTCGCCCGGGGCGAGGTGCGGACCGGGCTGGCGCTGTGGCGGCGGTCCGCCGCCATGGTCGCGCGTGCCGCGGAGCCGTCCGCGGAACTGCTCGCGTGTGCCGCGGAACTGCCCACGGAACTGCTCGCCCGCGGTGCGGAGCCGCCCGCGGTGCCCCTCCCCGACCCGTCCTGGGCGCTGGAGCTGGTGGCGGCCTGCGTGGCCGCGCACGCCCGGCACGGCGAGCCGGACCGGGTGGCCGCCCTGGCCGCCGGACTCCCGGAGCGGCTCGCCGAACTGCTCGACCGGCCGGCCGCCCTGGTGGAGGGCCCGCTCGCCGGGGCGCTGCTGCTGGCACTGGGCCTGGCGGCGCTGGACCGGGGCGCCCGCGACGGCGATCCCGAGCGGACCAGGGCGGGCGTGCGGCTGGTCGTGCTGGCCGAGCGGTTCCGCTGCCTGCGCAACTTCCGGCCGACCATGGGCTCGGCGGAGGCCCGGGCCGAGGCCGAGCGGGCCGACCCGGGGGAGTGCCGTCGGGCGATCGCCGAGTACGGGGCGGCGGACCGCACCGCCCTGGCGGCCGAGGCCCGCCGACTGGCGGGCGTCCGACCGTGCGGTCCGGACGCCTGAGACCCGGCCCGCCGCGACGGCAGCCGCTCAGAGCCGCACCGGCAGCCGCAGCAGGTGGAAGCCGTCGGCCGGCCAGTGGCCGAACTCCAGCTCGTCCCGGGCGACTCCCAGCGCCGCCTCCGGCCGCCGGATCACCACCTGCTCCAGCACCACCGAGGTGACCAGCCGGCCGAGGGCCGCGCCCAGGCAGTAGTGCGCGCCGTGGCCGAACGCCAGGTGGCCGTCACCGCGTCCGAACTCCCGGGTGATGTCGAGGCGTTCGGGCGCCTCGCCGTACTCCTGCGGGTCGTGGTCGGCGGCCAGCAGGGCGACGGTGACCGGGTCGCCGGCGCGCAGCGCCGTCCCGGCGAACTCGAAGTCCTCGGCCGCGTACAGGGTCGCGCCGATCCGGACCAGGGTGATGTGGCGCAGCAGTTCGGGGACGGCCCGCTCCAGCAGCTTCGGCTCGGCGCGCAGCCGGGCCAGCTGGTCGGGGTGGTCGAACAGGGCGAGCAGGCCGTGGGCGAGGAACAGGGCGGGCGGGGTGATGCCGGTGTTGATCAGCAGCACGACGATCGAGATCAGGTCGTCCTCGTCCAGCGGCTGCTCGCCCTCGCGGGTGTCGTGCACCAGGGCGGAGACGAGGTCCTCGGTGCGCTCGGAGCGGCGGCGGGCGACCAGTTCCCTGACGTGGTCGACGATGCCGACCAGGCCTTCGATCATCCGGCTGCCGTCGCCGTACGCGAAGTCGCGGATCCAGTCGCAGACCCGGGGCCGGTCGGCCTCCTCGACGCCGACCAGCTCGCAGACCAGGTGGGTGGTCAGCGGGTAGGCGAACTCGCCCAGGAGGTCGGCCGGTTCGTCCCGGGCGGCGAGGTCGGCCAGCAGCTCGTCGGCGGTGCGCTCGACGAAGCCGCGCAGGGCGGCGATCCGGCGGGCGGTGAAGGCGCGGGTCAGCGGCGCGCGGCGGCGGGCGTGCTCCTCGCCGTCGAACAGCGCGAGGTGGCCGGAGAGGTACTTGGCGTACTCGGCCGGGAAGCCGTCGAAGGCGGCGGCCATCAGTTCGTCCTGCGGGTCGGATTCTGTGCCGGCCGGGGTGGCGATGCCCGTGCGGTCCCGGACCAGCCGCGGTTCGGTGAGGGCGGCCTTGACGTCGGCGTAGCGGGTGACCAGCCGGACCGGGGTGTCCAGGCCGGGCAGGACGACCTGGGGCAGTTCGCGCTGTCCGCGGAAGCGGGCGTAGGCGCCGGCGGGGTTCTCGATGTCCTCGGGGGTGAGCCGGACGGGGGTGAGCCGGACGGGGGTGGTGGTCATGCCGGGTGCTCCTTCAGCGCTCTGCCGCCTCGTGGCGGGCTTTCCGATGGCCAGGAGCCTGCCGGGGTCCGCCTTCAACGCGGTTTCAGCACGGTTTCAGTCGCCTGGGGTCGCCCGGGGTCGGGCGGCGAGTCCGAGTACGGATCGAGCGGCAACGGATCGAGCAGTGGAATTGAACGCGTTCAGAAGGGTGGGCTAGGCTGGTTCCGAGGAACCGAGGCACGAGGGGGAGCCCATGAAGGTCGTCATTCCCGGCGGATCGGGTGCGCTCGGGGCGCTGCTCGACCGGAGCCTGACCGCCGCCGGACACGAGGTCGTCGTACTGAGCCGCAGGCCCGCCGGGCCCCGGCAGGTCGGCTGGGACGGGCGGACCCTCGGCACCTGGGCGGCGGAGATCGACGGCGCCGACGTCGTGCTCAACCTCGCCGGGAGCAGCATCAACTGCCGCTACACGGAGACGAACCGGCAGGAGATGATGGACTCCCGGGTGCGGTCGACCCGGGTCGTCGGCGAGGCCGTCGCGGCCGCCCGCCGCCCGCCCGCGTCCTGGCTCCAGATGAGCACCGCCACCGTCTACGCCCACCGCCACGACGCCCCCAACGACGAGCGGGACGGCCTGATCGGCGGCAGTGAGCCCGACGCCCCGCCCGCCTGGCGGCACAGCATCGACGTCGCCCGGGCCTGGGAGCGCACCCAGGCGGAGGCCGACACCCCGCACACCCGCCGGGTCGCGCTGCGCACCGCCGCCGTCCTCGGCCCCGAACGCGGCGGCTCCCTCGACGCGCTCTCCTGGCTGGCCCGGCTCGGCGCCGGCGGCCCCGTCGCGGGCGGCGCCCAGTACGTCTCCTGGATCCACGAGCGGGACTTCGCCCGCGCCGTCGAGTTCCTGATCGCCCGCGAGGACCTCACCGGCCCGGTCAACCTCGCCGCCCCGAACCCGCTGCCCCAGCGCGAGTTCATGCGCGAGCTGCGGGCCGCCTGGGGCATGCCGCTGGCCCTGCCCGCCACCCGCTGGATGGCCGAGCTGGGCGCCTTAGCGCTGCGCTCCGACACCGAGCTGCTGCTGAAGAGCAGGCGCGTCGTCCCGACCCGCCTGCTCGACGCCGGCTTCGCCTTCGACCACCCGAGCTGGCCGGAGGCCGCCCGCAACCTCGTCCGGCGGCTGCGCGGGCGGTAGCCGGCCGTCGAAGCGCGGCGCCGAGGCTTCGTCACGGGGCCGTCACAGCTCTCCGCCGACGCTTGCCCGGGCCCGGCGGCTCCCGGGAGCGTGGAGCCACACACCGGGGACAGCAGGGGGCGGGATGCGGACGGTACGGCTGGCGTTCATGCGGCAGTGGGGAGGCAACATCGGGATCGGCCTCGTGCTGGCCGTGGTGGCGATGCCCGCGCTGGTCGGATCCGGTGCCACCGGCCCGGGCGAGGCCACCCTGATCGGGGCGCTGATCGCCGTCGCGGTGGCCGTCGCGGTGCCGCACACCTGCTGGCTGCGGGAGGACGAGCAGGGCCTCACCCTGGTCCGGCTGCTGGTTCCGCGCCGCTACCCCTGGTCGGAGATCCGCGGCCTGGCCATGGAGTTCGGGGAGGAGGTCGAGACCAGCGGCCACCACGTCACCCTCCGGCTGCGCCTCGCGGACCCGCCGGGCCGGTTCTGGGGCCCGCAGCTCGGCCGGATCGGCGTCACCGGGGACGACCTGCCGCGCGGCACCGAACCGCGCGCCCTCGCCGAGCTGTTCGCCGTGTTCGGCCGGCGCGGACTCCCCGTCGACCGGCCGGAGTTCGCGAACGAGGTGCTCCACGTCCGCGGGCTGCCGCCGCTGCCGTCCCGGCCGGTGCGCACCGTGCCGGCCGGTCCGGTGCCCACGGCGGCCCAGGCCTACGCGGACGCCCCGGGCGTCGAGGAGGAGGAGAAGGACCTGGCCGCCCGCCGCAGCACCGCCAAGAGCCCGCCCCGCAAGCGGCGCGAGTACCTGCTGCGCACCGCCGCCCGGGCCGACCGCCTGGCGCTGGCGGACGGTGACGAGGACATGGGGCAGGTGGTGGGGGCATGGATCGCGGCCGGGCACCTGACCGAGCACGACGGCGTCACCGCCGACGGCGACGACGCGCGCGCATACGTCCGCCAGCAGTACCTGGACTGGCGCCGGACCTCCGCCCGAGTGCGGCGCGGAGAGCGAAGCAGATGATCCATGAGCATTTCTGACGATATGACATCCTGTGCGGACCCGGACCTCCGTGCGCGGGAGGCCGGCGTGCCCGGACGCGTGGGTACGAGTGCGAACGGCATGCTAGCTTCCCGGCATGGGGCGATGCAGGGCTCGTGGGGTGGCGGCACGGTCGGCGATCGAGGGGATGAGGGAGCTCGCGGGGGCGGGGCTGACGGCTTCGGAGGTCTTCCGGCGGGCGGATGAACTGCTGCGCCCGGTGCTGGAGTTCGACGCGGTGTGCTGGCACACCGCGGACCCCGCCACCGGGCTGGTGAACTCGGTGCAGAGCGAGGACCTCGCCCTCGACGAGTTCGAGCACGCCGTACGCCTCGAAGTGTGGGCGGACGACGTCGCGACCTTTCCCAAGATCCGGCGCAGCGGGGTGCACGCCGAGACGCTGAGCCGGGCGACCCGGGGGCGGATCGAGGAGAGCGTGCGGTTCCGGGAGCAGGTCGCGCCCGCCGGGTTCGGGGACGAGCTGCGGGCGGTGTTCGACGCGGCGGGCGGCATGTGGGGGTGCGCGGCCTTCCTGCGGGCCCCGGACCGCGGCCCCTACCTGGAGCGACACCGCGAGCTCGCCGACATCGCCGCCCGGCACCTGGGCCATGCGTTGAGGGCGTGCCACGTGCCGGCCGGGGTGCCGGTGGAGGCGGATCCCGGGCCGGCCGTGCTGGTGCTCGACCGCCGCAACCGGCTGCAGGCCCGGTCCGGGCCGGCCGAGGAACTGCTCGCCCGGCTGGCCGACCCCACTCCGAGCTCCCTCACCGTCCCGACCAGCGTGGCGATGGCCGCCGAGCATGCCCGCCGGACGGCGCACGGGCTGGCCGTACCGCAGCTCCCGGTGCGGGTGCGGACCAGGGACGAGCGGTGGTACCTGCTGCACGGGGCCGCACTGCGCGGTGGCGGGGCGGAGGACGCGGTGACGGTGGTGGCCTCGCTCGCCTCGCCGGCCGAGGTGATACCGCTCCACCTGGCCGCGTTCGGGCTGACCGCCCGTGAGCAGGAGGTGGCACTGCTGCTGGTGCGCGGCGGCGACACCCGGGACGTGTCCCGGCTGCTCGCGATGACGCCGTACACGGTGCAGGACCACCTGAAGTCGGTCTTCACCAAGACCGGCGTGGGCAGCCGCCAGGAGCTGATCGCTCGGATCATGCTCGGCGAGGGGCTCTGACCCGCGCCCCGGTCGAGTGCGCCCCGCCACGCGCCCCCCAGAAATCTGGGATGGAGGGGGCCCGCCGCGACCGTGAAGATTTCCTTCACGAGGTTCACGTCATGTACATGGCGTCTCGCAGCGCACCCCTTCCACCGGAGGAGCATGCTCATGAGTTCGCGCACCAGGCGCACCAGGCGCACCGTCGTCACCTCGGGGGTCGCCGCGCTCGTCGCGGTGACCGGACTCGGCCTCGGCGCCGCGCCCGCGCACGCCGATCCCGTACCGCCGACCATCACCTGCGACCCGGCCCGTGACGTCTACTGGGACGACATCGTCTCGGTCCGGGTCGAGCCGACCATCACCGACTTCCTCGCGGTCGCGATCGTCCCGGGCACCACGGGCAGCTACACCAAGACCCTCAGCGAGGTCACCTCGGTGAGCACCACGGTCAACTCCAGCGTCGAGATCGGCACCGAATTCAAGGCGATCTTCGCCAAGGTGAGCGTCAAGGTCGGATTCTCGGTGTCCGACTCCCAGTCGACCACCCGCACCACCACCATCAGCGAGACCGTGAACTTCAACAGCCCCGGCTACTACGGCCTCTACCGCGGCACCCGGAAGGTCACCGGTCAGTGGGTGCGCTACGTCTGTGCCCGCGCCGGCAGTACCGGCTACTGGATCAACACCAGCCCGAACGGCCCGGGCTCCTTCACCACCTTCGACGTCCCGGAGCTGGGCACCGTCTCCTGTGCCCACCCGGAGACCCCCGGTTCCCTGCGCGCGGCCGCCCGCGCGCGGCTCGTCTGCTGATGACCAGAACCACCGAACCCGTCCGGCCCGCCCACTGCGAAAGCGAGTCCACGATGCCCCACCCGCACCGTCAGCGCTCCCGCGCCCGCCGCCCGCTGAACGTCCTCGGCACGGTGGCCGCCGCCGGCGCCCTGCTGTTCACCGCCGCCCCCGTGGCCCTGGCCGCCCCCGCGTCGGCGGGCGCCCTCACCGGCGATCCGGCGAGCAGCTACTCCTGCGATCCCGGGCTCTACCGCATCAACACCGCCGGCAACAGCCGGCCGCTGACCGTCGCGCTCTCCTCCGGGAACCACGGCTCGATCATCCAGTACTTCTGGGGCAACGAGTCGAACCAGAAGTGGCGCGTCTGTCGCAAGCACACCTCCGACGGCAGCGATCTGGTGTACTTCCAGGACGCCTGGCGCGGCTGGTGCATGGCCGTCGACCGGTGGGGTACGGAGAGCGGCACCTGGATCCTCACGGTCGGCTGCGGCGACGACATCCCCGCGAACCAGTCGTTCCGGGTGGCGAAGGTGGCGGGCACCAACCTGATCGCGCTGCAGGCCCAGCACTCCGGCAAGTGGGTCGCCGCCTCGGACCACAGCGACGAGATCCGCCAGGTGGTCCAGGACGGCAAGCCGGACCTCTTCTACCTCCAGGCCGTCTGATCACCCGTCCGTGACACCGTCGGCGGGGCAGGCCGCTTCGACCCCGCAAGGGGCCGGACGGAACGGCCGCCCCGCCGACGAGCCGACCGTTCCGGACGGGGAGTCTCGCACCGCCGACGCCGAGCGGGGATTCTCGCACCGCCGCCGCCGAGCGGGGGAGAGGGCGACGCCGGGCGCCCGCGGCGCAGCCGCGAACCGCGCCGGTCCCGGCGTAGGGGCCTGCGCGTGCTGCGCCCTGTCATGTGCCGTAGGAACGTTCGACGCGGCGTCTACTGCGGGTCGGCGTTTGTCGCCCAGCTCCCCCGAGGCCGCCCCGGCGCGCTCCGGCCACCTCGTACGCTGGCGGCCGCCGATGCGAACGCATCGTGCGCACAAGGGGAGGAACTCGTGAAATCGCTCATGAGAAGGGCCCGTTGGCTGGGCGCGGCGGCCGGCGCGGGGCTGCTGCTGGCGCTCGTGCCCGGGGCCGCCGCCGCGGCGCAGCCGGCGACCGCCGGGGCCGTGGGGAGCGCCGTGACCGCCGGGACCGCCCGCACCGTCACCGTGGGGTGGTCGGCCCCGGTCGCCGCCGTCACCCCCGACGGTGCCAAGGCCTATGTCGGGGTCATCGACAACGACAGCGGCCGCACGACGGTCCTCAAGGTCGTCGACACCGCGACCGGTGCGATCACCACCCGACTCACCCTGTCCACGACCCCGTGGACCTACGTCGGCTCGCTGGCCGTCAGCCCGGACGGCACCCGGCTGTACGCGGCCGTCGGAACCTCCCGCCTGGTCACCGTCGACACCGCCGACGACACCGTCGTCGCCGACGTCCCGATCCCGGACCAGCCGCGCCCCGACGGGTACGTGCCCGGCACGGTCGGCTCCCTCGTGGTCGCCCCCGACGGCGCCGGCGTCTACCTAGCCCAGCGCGGGCCGCAGCAGCGCTACGGCGCCCGGCCGGGCCGCGTCCTCGCCTACTCCACCGCCGCCCGGGCGTTCACCGCCTCGCTCGACCTCGCCGACTTCGGTGTCGGCTCGATCGTCCTGCGCCCCAACGGCCAGGACGCCTACGTCACCACCGCGGCCGGCCTGGTCCACCTGGCCGCCACCCCCACCTCGCTCACCACCGTCCGAACCTTCACCGAGGGCCACGGGGCCGGCGGCAGCGCGGTCCTCAGCCCCGACGGCAGCACGCTGTACGGCATCGGCGGCTCCGATTCCGACTACATCGTCGACACCGCGACCGACACGGTCACCTCGGGCTTCCACTTCGCGCCGGGGCACGGATCCCTGCGGGCCCCCGTGATCAGCCCGGACGGGCGCCGCCTTTACGTGGTCAGCCAGAGCTCCGGCATCATGGGCCCGGGCACACCGTTCCCACCCGGCCCGTACTACTCCAGCGTGATCCTCTCCTACGACACCGAGGCCGGTGCCCTCGTCCCCGCCGAGGCCGCCTACCCGCCGAGCGTGGGACTGACCGCCACCCTGAGCCTCGGCCCCGACGGCCACACCCTCTACCTCGCCGGTGACATCTCCCCGACCGTCGGGGTGCGCGCCGGCCTCGACATCATCACCCGCTGACACCGCCGCGGCCCCGACGGGCCGGGAAGCAGAGGCACCCGACGACCCGGCGGGTGCCCGTTCCGGCCCGGCCGCCTACGCGCCGAGCAGGTCGTCCAGCACCCGGCCGAAGACCAGGCGCCCCGTCCGGGCGAGGACGGGATCGAGCAGTCGCGGCACGCCGGCGACCGTCAGCTCCTCCGTCCAGACCGCCGCACTGCCGCCGCCCACCGCCCGGACCCGCAGCTCGGCCCAGCCCCGCACCGGCCGGCCGCGTTTGACCAGCAGGCACCGCCCGTCCCGCCCCGGGCCGGGGGTGACCAGCCCGGTGAGCTCCATCGGGTCGTCGAAGCGCAGCGGTCCCAGGGCCGTCCGGGCCAGGACGACGTCGCCCGCCGCCCGGCCGGTGCCGCGCACCACGGAGACCCGGGTGAACGGCACCCGATCCCCGTGCCGGGACCAGGCCGTCAGCCGCTCCCAGCACTCGGCGGGCGGCAGCGGCGTACGGCGGATCAGGACGAAGCGGGCCACGGTCGTCACCCTAGCCGCGGCCGGCCCCGGGCCGCAGCGCGGCGGCTCCAGCGACGTCGCGGCGGCTCTAGCGACGCCGCGGCAGCTCGCCCAGCAGGCCCGCCACCGCGGCCAGGTCGCCGCCCCGGTCGAGCAGCACCACCAGCGGCGGGTGGTGCGCCGGCGCTCCCAGCCGGGCGATCTCGCACGCGGTGACCCCGAGCCCCGGCGGGGCGACCAGGGCGATCGGCGCGCGGGACTCCAGCAGCGGCCCGAGCACCGGGCGGTACGCGGTCGCGGGCGGGTCGCCCCCGGCGGGGCGCAGCACGCCGAGGGCCTGCGGGCCCGGCCAGCCGCGGGCGGCGCCGGGGTAGCGGGTGTGCGGGGCGCCGGTCGGGGGCAGCAGCAGGACCCAGCCCGCGCCCGGGCGGGCGGCCCGGCGCAGCATGTCCAGCCGAACCGCCGGGGCGGCCGGATCCCCGCCCGGGGAGCCGGTGTCCGCGGGCTCGCCCAGCCGGGGCGCCGGCCGGCCGGCCAGGGTGGTCCGCAGGACCTCGGTGGTGCCCAGCCCGCTCGGCAGGTCCGGGAAGGAGCGCAGCAGGTGGGTGCTCTGGTCGAGCAGCTCGGCGGCGTCCCGGTCGGCGAGCAGGGCGCGGTCGTGGGTGGTGGTGAGGACCAGCCCGCCGGTGGCGTCGTAGTGGGCGGCGAGCGTGATCGGGTAGGAGGTGAGGGTGCCGGCCGGGACGGGGCTCTCCACGTGGATGCCGTGCGCGGCCAGGTCGGTCTCCAGCCGCAGGTGGTGCGCCGTGGCGGGCCGGTGCTCCAGCACGACCAGGGAGTTCGGCCGCTGCCCGCGCGCGCCGGGTGTCCAGCGGTGGGCCTGGCCGGGTGCGACCCACTCGTAGGCCGCGAGGTCGAGCACCCCGTCGCGCAGCGCCGCGAGCAGCTGCGGCACGGTGGTGCCCGGCTGCACCCGGACGGAGATCGGCAGCGGGTTGCGCAGGGCGCCGGGCAGCCGGTCGATGCCGTCCAGCGGGATGCCCCGGCCGGAGACCGTCACCGCGAAGCCGACCCGTACCGCCCGGGCCGGGCGGCGGGGCCGGTCGCTCTGCTCGGCGCGGTACAGCAGCAGCGCCCAGGCCGCCTGGAGCGCGCTGCTCTCGCCCGCGCCCCAGGCGGCCGCCCAGCCGCGCAGCCGGACCGCCTCGTACGGGGTGAGGCGGCGCCGGGCCCGGCCGCTGCCGCGCCGGTGCGGATCGGGGGCGAGCGGCAGGACGGGGGTGGCGGGCGGCCGGGTGGACCAGAACTGCCGTGCGGCGTCGGTGCCGCGGCCGGCCAGCCAGCGGGCGTGGTCGCGCAGGTCGGGGCGGCGCTCGCCGCCGGGCAGGACGCCGCCGGTCAGGTAGGCGCGGTAGAAGGACTGGAGCAGCAGCCGCACGCTCCAGCCGTCCAGCATCGCGTGGTGATAGGTGAGCAGCACCCTGGTGGCGGGGCCGTCCTCGGCGTGCGGCGGGTCGTCGACGAGGGTGGCGCGCAGCAGGGCGGGGCGGCGCAGGTCGAAGCCGCGCCGGCGGTCCGCGGCGAGCAGGTCCTTCCAGTCGGTGGCGTCGTGCCGGTGCCGGGTCACCTCGGGGGCGGCGTGCTCGTGCAGCACCATCCAGGGGTCGTCGGTGCCGTCCTCGTCCCAGTCGAAGGCGGCGCGCAGCACCGTCTCGTGGTCGAAGACGGACTGCCAGGCCGCGGTGAAGCGTTCGGTGTCCAGTGGCCCGTGCCAGTGCCAGGACAGCTGCTCGACGTGCCGCCCGGCGGGCTCGGCCGCGTCGATGACCTGGCGCAGCAGCTCCCGCTGGAGCGCGCTGGTCGGTACGGTGACCGGCTCCGGCGGGTGCGCCAGCGCCTCGCGCAGTTCCTCCAGCACCCCGGCGGCGCGTGCGGGCGGGCCGGACGCGATGCCGACGAACAGCCGCCGGCCGCCGCCCGGGGCACTGCCGTGGCCGGCGTCCTCGACCAGCACCGCCCGCAGCCGGGGACCGGCGGCCAGGCTGCGCCCGAGGTCGGCGAGCAGCTGGTCGAGCGCCTCCGGGCCGTCCACCGTCCGCTGCCACAACAGTTCCGTCGCGGGCCCGGCGGAGTCCTCGGCGGCGACGGTCCGCAGCGCGGCGCGCAGGGCCTGCGCCGGGTACGTCCGGTGCAGCTGGACCAGGACGAACTCCGGTGCCCGGCCGCGCCGTTGGGCGGTCTGCCGGGGCCGGGCGGCGGTTCCGGCCAGCGCGGCGCGCACCGCCCCCGCGTCCAGCGGCCCGGGCGGACGGCCGACGGGCAGGCAGGGCGCTGGGGCGCCGGTCACCCGCAAGGTGACGGGTGCGCTGGAGAACTGACGGTTCGTCATGGCTGATCAGCGGGCACCGGAGCCCTCATCCTTCCCGTGGGCCGGCCAGGATCGCGCCGGGGGTTACTGGGTGGCGAGCCCGCCGCAGACGTTCAGCGCCTGGGCGGTGATGCTGGCCGCGGTGGGGCTGGTGAGGTAGCCGGCCAGCGAGGCGACCTCCTCGGGCGTGGTGTAGCGGCCGAGCGGGATGTGCGTCGTGAAGTGCTGGTGGATGGTCTCGGGGGTGGTGTTGTAGGCGGTCGCGTACTCGTGGTGGATCCTGGCGGTGTGCGGGGTCTGGACGTAGCCCGGGCAGATGGCGTTGACGGTGGTGCCGGTCGGTGCCAGCTCCTTGGCCAGCGCCCGGGTGAAGCCGATCACGGCGTGCTTGCTCGCGGTGTACGGGGCGCCCAGGGTGACGGCCTGCTTCCCGGCGGTGGACGCGATGTTGATGATCCGCGGGTGCGTGGTGGTGGTGATGTGGCCGTGCCGGAGGGTCTCCCGGGTGACCAGGAAGACGGCGTTCAGGTTGGTGTCGATGACGTCGTACCAGAGGTCGTCGGTGGTGGTGGCGGTCGGGCCGCCGCCGGTGCGGCCGGCGTTGTTGACCAGGACGCTGATCGGGCCGTGCTCGGCCACCGCGTGCCGGATCAGTTCGCCGACCTGGGTGGGGTCGCGGACGTCGCAGGTGAGGCCGTGGGCCTGGTGGCCCTCGTCGCGCAGGGTGGCGAGGGCCTGGTCGATGTCCTTGGCGGTGCGGGCGCAGATGAAGACACGGTGGCCGCGGCTGCCGAGTTCGCGGGCGATGGCGAGGCCGATGCCGCGGGTACCGCCGGTGATCAGGGCGAGGGGTTTCTCGGGTGCGGTGGTCATGACGCGTCCTGTGGGTGAGGGCTGGGAGAGGTCTGTGGGGACGGCCGTCCGGACGGGGCTCAGGCCGAGTACAGGTTGTAGGTGGTCGGGTGGGCCGTGGTGGGTGTGTTGAGGGTGGGGTCCAGGGTGAGGATCGCGTGCTGGAGGTGCTGGAGGTGCGGGGAGGGCTGGATGCCGAGTTCGCTGGTCAGCCGGTGCCGCAGGTGGTGGTAGGTGGTCAGGGCGCTGGTCTGCCGGCCGGCCCGGTAGAGCGCGACCATGGCCTGGGCGTGCAGGCCCTCGTGGTGCGGGTGCTGGTGGGTGAGGTGGGTGAGCTCGGGGATCAGCTCGTTGTGCCGGCCGAGCCGCAGGTCGGTGTCGATGCGGCGTTCCAGGGTGACCAGCCGGCTCTCCTCCAGCCGCATGATCTCGATGGTGAGGATCGGGCCGGGCCGGACGTCGACCAGGGCGGGTCCGTGCCAGAGGGCGAGGGCCTGGCGGAAGTGGGTGGCGGCCTGGTGGTCCTGGCCGTGGTTGAAGGCGTGCTGGCCCTGGGTGGTCAGCAGGTTGTAGGTGTGGACGTCCAGGTTGTCCGGGTGGGTGGTGAGCTGGTAGCCGCCGTGCCGGGTGGTGAGGATGTCCTTGGCGGTGGTGTGCGGGGTCGGCCCGAGGGCCTGGGTGATCCGGCGGCGCAGTTGCAGGATGTACGTCTGCATGGTGGTGAGCGCCTGTCTGGGAGGGTCGTCGCCCCAGATCTCCTCGATCAGGGTGGCCGTCGGCAGGATCCGGTTCGGGTAGAGCGCCAGGAGGGCGAGGATCTGGCGTTGCTTGGCGGCGGTGGGGACGACGGAGATGCCGTTGAGGTCGGCGGTGAGGGGGCCGAGGAC
The DNA here is from genome assembly GCF_042798815.1 of Kitasatospora sp. NPDC057738. Taxonomy (NCBI): domain Bacteria; kingdom Bacillati; phylum Actinomycetota; class Actinomycetes; order Kitasatosporales; family Streptomycetaceae; genus Kitasatospora; species Kitasatospora sp. NPDC057738. Next base: position 16,694 of record NZ_JBHVJT010000095.1, read on the forward strand.
CCTGAGGTGCATGGCGGTTCTCCTCTCGTGCGGGGGTCGGGGACTCGGGGGTCGGGGACTCGTGGAGCCGGTGACGTGTGAAGGCGGGGACTCGTTGCCGCGGGGACCCGTGGTGCGTGGACCCGGTGGAGGGAGCGGTGCGCCGCGGGGACGGCAACCTCGTTCGTGCGGAAGGGCGTTCGAGTCAGCGGGATGGTGGGGTGGACGCGTCGCACCCTAGTTGCGCCCGGCGGCGGTGGCCGGATTCCTCAAGTGCCCGTCGAGCGGGGTTCCGGGCGCTCTGGTGGCGGCTTCCGGCGGACGGCAGCGGCGGGGGGGGACAGGGGGGAGGGGGGGGGGGGGGCGCCCCGGGGGGGGGGCCCCCCCCCCGCCGCGAGTGGAACCGGGGGCTACTTCCTGCGCAGGTCGCCCGAGAAGCCGCCGACCAGCAGGTGCAGGCTGCCGTCCGGATTGCGGGTGTACACCTGGTCGTACGGGACGGCGGCGCAGCCGCTGAGCGTGCTCATCGGGGCGGTGCGCAGCACCACCCGGTCCGCGGTGGCCTGGACCAGGTTGGCGGTCGCGTCGCAGTAGCGGGTGCCCGCTCCCTCGTTGTTGTGGATCTGCGCGACCGGGTCGTTGGTCCGGCCCTGGGCGATGGTGATCGAGAAGTCCGGCTTGACGAGGGTCTGTTGGCTGCCCAGGTCGCCCTGCCAGGAGCCGAGGAAAGCGGCCGGGATCTCGCCGCCCGGCGTCGGGGCGGCGGAGGTGGCGGCGGGCGGGGTGCTGCCGGTGCCGTTGCCGCCGGTGCCGTTGTCGCGCACGGCCAGGGCCACCGCGGTGCCGGCCGCCGCGACGGCCAGGACGGCGGCGACCAGCAGCACGCCGGGGCCGGGCCGGCCGCGGGTCGGCTGCGGCGGGGGCGCGTACGGGGGCCGGTACGGCGGGGGCCGCGTCGGGGAGTACGGCGTCGGCGTGCCCGGGGGCTCGGGCGTGGGCGTTCCGGGGGCCGGCGTCCCCGGGGTCGGCGGTGCGGCGTGCCACGGCTCCGCCGGGCCGAACTGCCCGGTGGGAGCGCCGGGTCGGGCCGGAGAGTCACTGTCCAGGTCCAGCAGTTCGACCGCGAGCGCGGCCAGCGCGGCGGCGATCGCGGGCGGCAGCCACTCCCGTCGCTCCAGCCGCTCGCCCGCCGTCGGGTCGGCGGCCGTCAGCCGCTCGCGCAGTTGGGCGGGAGTGGGCCGGCGGGCCGGGTCCTTGGCCAGGCATGCCGTCAGCAGGGCGTGCAACTCCCGGTCGGACACGTCGAGTTCCGGCTCCTCGTGAAGGACCCGGTAGAGCAGGACGGGCGCGCTCACCCCCGAGCCGAACGGCGCGGTGCCGGTGGCGGCATGGGCGAGTACGGCGCCGAGCGAGAAGACGTCCGAGGCGGGCCCGGCGCTGCGCCCCTCGGCCTGCTCGGGGGAGAGGTAGCCCGGGGAGCCGACCACGAAGCCGGACCGGGTGAGCGCGGTCGCCGCGTCCAGTGCCCGGGTGATCCCGAAGTCGATCAGGCGCGGGCCGTCCAGCGCCAGCAGCACGTTCGACGGCTTGACGTCCCGGTGCACCAGCCCCTGGGCGTGCACGGCCTGCAGTGCCTCGGCGAGCCCCGCCCCGAGCGAGCGGACGGCGGCGACGGGCAGCGGGCCGAACTCCCGTACGGCGGCGGCCAGCGAGGGCCCGGCGACGTACCCGGTGGCCACCCAGGGCTGGGCGCCCTCGGTGTCCGCGTCCAGCACCGGGGCCGTCCAGCGGCCGCCGACCCGTCGGGCGGCGGCCACCTCGTTGCGGAACCGCACCCGGAACTCCCGGTCCGCCGCGAACTGTTCGTGCACCAGCTTGACCGCCACCGTGCGGCCGCCCGCCGTCCGGCCCAGGTAGACCCGGCCCATTCCGCCCGCACCGAGTCTCCGCAGCAGGCGGTACTCGCCCACCTGCCGGGGATCCCCGTCCCCCAGTGCCTCCACGCCGACTCTCCCCTCGCCGCGCCCGTCCGTACTCCACGCCAGACGGTACCGCCGGGACGGGCGGTTCCGGTTCGGGCCGATGGCCGCGGAACGGGTGCGGGTCTGCGGGTGGCCGGGGCCGACTCAGCTCCGGGCGGCTCCACTGGACGCCTTGCCGGAGGCATCGGCCTGGGTTCGGCTCGCGGCGGCCTCGCCGTCGGGCGTGCCCTGTCCGTTCGCGCTGTGCCCGTTCGCCTCGTGGGCGCCGTGCCCGTTCCGGTCGGCGAGCGAGGCCGGCCCCGGCAGGTGCGCCTGGTGGTCCGGCGGGTAGAACTGCCGGGCCCAGTGCCGCATCGCGCCGATCGGCCCGTCGCCCTGGGCGAGCCGGGGCGGGGAGACGTACCGCTTGGTGGACCAGATCGGGAAGTCCGCCGAGGTGAACTCCAGGTTGCGCCGGAACATCGGGCCCGCCAGCAGCCTGGTCACCACCCGGCTGACCGTCCGGGCGACGGCCGGCGGCAGCCCGGAGGGCTCCGCCATCACGAAGCGGCTCGCCTGCCGCAGCTGCATCCGGCCGGGGGCGACCTGGGTGGCCATGACCAGCGAGCAGATCTCCAGGCCGAGCGAGGGCGTGTGGACGTCGGTGTGCAGGGCGGCGAGGCCGTACCCGTCCACCTCGACGTGGACCTCGCGCATCCCGAGGAGCGGGAAGGTCTCCCGGACCAGCATCGAGATGTGGAAGCCGGTGCCGTCGAACTCCACCGGTGCCGCCAGCTCGCCCTCGGGCCAGCCGTGCAGGGTGACGAAGTGGCCGAGGTCGAAGGAGTTCTCCATGACGTCCTGGGCGTAGCCGGGCATCTCGAAGGAGGCGTGCCGCAGCGGCTGCCGTCCGTCGCCGAGCCGGTGCCAGGCGGGGATCTCCCAGTCCGGCTCCCGGCCGTCGTGGTGGCGCCAGACGAAGACCGCCTCGTTCACCTCGCGCACCGGCAGCTGCGTCAGCGTGGCCTTGGGCGTCTGGGTGCCGTACCCGGTGCGTACGCAGTGGCCGTCGGCGTCGAAGGCGAAGCGGTGGAACGGGCAGACCAGGTCGTTGCCCTCGACCGCGGCCAGGCCGAGGTGGGCGCCCAGGTGCGGGCAGTACGGGCGGATCGCGCGGAGGCGGCCGTTGCGCAGCCGGTACAGCACGACGTCCTCGCCCGCGAGCTGGCGGGTGAGCACGGTGCCGGGCTTGAGCTCGGCGGAGAAGGCGAGTGCGGACCAGCCGTCGGGATAGGGCAGCGCCGGTGGCAGGGCGACGTCGGCCGCGGTCGGGCGGTTGCTGACGGGGTGGACGTGCTTGGACACGCGCATGAAGTCTCCTGTCGGTCTGTCCGGCGCCGCCCCTCCCAGGCGATTAGCGCTCGAACAGAATGGAATTCAGATGCTATCCACGGAACGGGAGCCGGTGCACGGACAATCTCCCTAAGCAGCAACAAGTCTGATGATCCGTCAGGTATGGGCGTTCAAGGATTCGACAGGTTCCGGGCGCCCGCTCGGTTCGGGGGGCGGGCGTGTTCGAGCACCTCGGCGGGGATCCGGTGGCGAGCGGGGGCCTCGCAGGGGCCGAGCGGGTCGAACGGGGAGGCGGACGGCGCCCGGGCCGGAGGCGGGCCGTCGGCACCGGGCGGCATCCCTTCGGGCCCGTACCTCTGGACGATCGGTGCCGGCGACGGATTCCGCGGTCCCGGGACCGGCGCTTTCATTTCCGGCCACTCCGCGATTTCCCCGCCGGCCCGTTTCCGGACGCCGTGCGCGGCGCTTCCCGCCGCGCGGTCGAAGAAGGGTCGAGAGGCGCTGGAAAGAGCTTTCAGGCGGGGGTGCGGTGTGTTGTGGTGGGTGCCGGGGAGCCCGGGCCGCGGGTGGCTCGACGACCGGGGGCGGGCGGAGCACCGCTGGTCGGTGGCGCATCGGTGGCGTAGACGCTCGCGCATGGAGCTGAGAGCGGCGGCTATGGATCGTCCGGGCAGGGCGGATTTGAATGGTGCCACGACGACGAACCGATCGGGCGCAACCGGCGCCTTCGAGGATCGGTCTCCGGTGATTCCTCCGAGTCTTGGAATGAGGGTGTTCGTGATGGCTGGTGTGGTGGATCTCGCGGTCGAGTCCGGTGTGGTGCTGGTGGTCGGTGGGACGGGGAAGACGGGTCGTCGGGTGGCGGACCGGTTGGCGGCGCGGGGTTTCGGGGTGCGGGTGGGGTCGCGTTCGGGTGCGGTGCCGTTCGACTGGCACGACGAGGGGACGTGGGAGGGGGCGTTGGAGGGGGTGAGTGCGGCGTATCTGACGTACTACCCGGATCTGGCGTTCCCGGGTGCGGTGGAGGCGGTGGGGGCGTTCTCGCGGCTGGCGGCGGAGCGTGGGGTGGGTCGGTTGGTGCTGTTGTCGGGGCGTGGTGAGGAGGCCGCGGAGGCGGGGGAGAAGGCGGTGATGGAGTCGGGGGCCGCGTGGACGGTGGTGCGGTGCGCGTGGTTCAACCAGAACTTCAGTGAGTCGTTCTTCCTGGAGCCGGTGCTGGCGGGGGAGTTGGCGTTGCCGGTGGGTGGTGCGGTGGAGCCGTTCGTGGACGTGGAGGACATCGCGGACGTGGCGGTGGCGGCGTTGACGGAGGCGGGGCACGCGGGGGAGGTGTACGAGTTGACGGGGCCGCGGCTGCTGTCGTTCGCGGACGTGGCGGTGGAGTTGTCGGGGGCGACGGGGCGTGAGGTGCGGTTCGAGGCGGTGTCGGAGGAGGAGTACCGGGGGGTGCTGGAGGCGGCGGGGCTGCCGGCGGACTTCGCGGAGCTGTTCTCGGTGATCCTGGACGGCCGCAACGCCTCGCTGGGCGACGGTGTGCGGCGGGCGCTGGGGCGTGAGCCGCGGGACTTCGCCGACTACGCCCGCGAGGCCGCCGCCTCCGGCGTGTGGAACGCGTGAGCCGACCCGTCCGGGCGGCTCCGACCGGCCGCCTGCGGGCGGGCGTTGGTCGATAATCCGAACGGACTCTGGAGGTCTGGTCATGACGGACGGTACGACGATCTGGTCGACCGAGCACGGGCTCCGCGCCCTGCCCGAGCAGCTCAAGGGCTTCGGCCTGATGCACGTCGCGATGCGCCGGGACGCGGCACGGCTGACCGCCGTGGCGCAGCGCGGCACGGCGGGCTCCTCCGCGGCGCTCGCGGAGTGGTTCGGGCGGCTGCGCTCGGTGATCGACTGGCACCACCACAGCGAGGACGAGATCCTCTGGCCATACCTGCGCGGGCGGGTGGCGGGCTTCGACGGCAGCGGGGTCCTGGAGGAGGACCACGAGGCGCTGGACGCCTCGATGCGGCGGGTGGCCGGGGTGCTGGGCTCCGGCCTGCGGGCCGAACTCCCCGAGGCGGCCCGGGCGTTCGAGAGCCTGGTGCGCGAGCACCTGCGGCACGAGGAGCCGGTGGTCTTCCCGGCGCTGGCCGGCCTGCCGGTGGACGAGTACCTGCGGGTCGAGCGCCGGATCATCGGGAGCGCGCCGACCCAGGTGATGACCTACCTCCAGCCCTGGATGTTCGACGGCGCGGACGCGGCCTCGGTCCGGGCGGTCTCGGCGACCATCCCGGCCCCGGTGCGGCTGCTCGGGCGGACGGTCCTGGACCGGCGGTACCGGCGCGGCCTGGACCCGGTGCTCTGAGGAGACCAGGAACCTCGCCCCCCGGCCCCGGCCCCGGGCGCGGCGCCGCGGCACGCGGCACGCGGCACGCGACACGTGCCCTGCCGGGGAACGGGGTTCCGGTTGTCGCGGTTTCGTTGCGCGGCCCGCCGCACGGTGGGCGGTGTCGAGTGTTCCACGTTCGCCGGCGCCGCACCGCGCGGAGCCGGAAGAGTGAGAGGGTCCTGAGATGCGTTCGGATCAGACCGCGGTTCCGCTGTCGTACACGGCACCGTCGGCCATCGGGGGTGCGGGGGTGGGGAGTTCCGTGCAGAGCGTCGGACAGAGCCGGGCCGCGGGTCCGCTGCTGGTGGGTGCCACCGTCGCGATGGGCCTGATGGCCGGGCTGTTCTTCGCCTTCGACGTGTCGGTGATGCCGGGCCTGGCGGCCGGGGACGACCGTACCTACGTGACGGCGATGCAGCACATCAACAAGTCGATCGAGAACGGGCTGTTCGGCCTGGTCTTCGTCGGCGCCTTCGCGGCGACCGGCCTGGCGGCCTGGCTGCTGCACAAGGCCGGCCGGCGCCGGGCGGCGCTGTGGGCGGCCCTGGCGACGGCGCTGTACGTGGTGGCGCTGATCGTCACCATGGGCGTCAACATCCCGCTCAACAACGAGCTGGCGGCGGCCGGCGACCCGTCGCAGATCCACGACTTCGCCGCCGTGCGGGCCAGGTTCGCGGACAGCTGGGTGCCGGCGAACATGCTCCGCACGGCGCTCTGCACCGGGGGTCTGCTCGCCCTGACCCGCTCCCTGGTGCTGAACGGCCGCGGCGGTCGCTGAGCCACGCCCGTCCCGCGTACCGCCGCTGTGCCCGTCCGCCTCGTGCGGGCGGGCACACGCGCGTTCCCGGGCCGTGTGCGCGCCCCTGCCCGCGGGCCGTCGGACCCGGTCGGTGCGCGGGGGCGTGCGCCGGTGCGCCGGGTCGGTGCGTTCTCCCAATTCAGTTGGTGGGACCCCGAGTTGGCGAACCGGCCGGATGTGGTGGAGCATAGGCCGGGCCCGGTCTGTTGCGGTGCGCTTGCGCCGCGGCCGAGGCGCCGTTCGACTGCTGGGGGAGGAGGCGGTTCCGGTGAATCCGGCGGAACGTCCGTTTCTGGTCCGGGGGAAGGCGGTCCCCCTGGCCAGATACCTGGCGGAGGCGGACATCGAGGGCCTGGTGGCCTGCTCGTGCATCGGGAACGAAGTCAGCATCGACCTCGCGGACACCAGGATCCTGGTGAGCCTGGTCGACGTCGCCGACGTGGTGCGGCTCAACTTCGACATGGTCCAGGACGGCCCGGCCAAGCCCCGTTCCTGGTCGCGCCGGCTGCCCGCCGGCACCGGCCCGCGCGAGATCGCGTCCCGGATAGCGCTGGACGTGCGGGCCCTGGAACGCGAACTCGCGCCGCTGCGGCTGCGCCCGCCCCGGGCGACGCCGACGGTGACGCCGCCGCGGCAGCACCGTCCGGGCTGACCACCCGGCGGGCGGGAACCGGCCCGGGTCCGGCGGCGGAGGCGCTGCCGGGCCCGGGCTCCGCGCTGTCCCGGCCGGGCCGGCGGCCCCGTGGGGAGCGGAAGTCGCCTCCGGCCATCCGGAGTTCGTCCTCCCACTTGTCGCGCGTAGAAACGTTCTTCCGCCGTACGTCTGGCCGTTGCCCGATGCGCCCGGTAGGGATCTGGTGGCGCTGTTAGAACCGCAGCGCCCGACCTTTCTTGTCCGTGGTCACACCGCCGGGCCACGAGCCCGGGCGGTGGTCAGGAGGAAGCCTCATGCGGAGCACCTTGAACCCCCGGATCACCCAGAGTGCGGCGCGAGTGCGGCGCCGGACGCCGGCGGCGGTCTCCGCCGCGGCCGTGGTGGCGGCGCTGGTGGCGCTGCCCGGCGGCGTTGCGCAGGCGGCGTCGCCCGACATCGTGATCAGCCAGGTGTACGGCGGTGGCGGCAACTCCGGTGCCCCGTACGCCAACGACTTCGTCGAGCTGTACAACCGCGGCACCACGCCGGTGTCGGTCACGGGCTGGACGGTGCAGTACGCCTCGGCCACCGGGTCCAGCTGGTCGCGGACCACCCTCTCCGGGACGATCGCGCCCGGCCACTACTTCCTCGTCCAGGAGGCCGCCGGGGCCGGCACCGGCGCCGCGCTGCCGACGGCGGACGCCACCGGCACGATCGCGATGTCCGCGACCTCCGGAAAGATCGCCCTCGTCACCAACGGCACGGCGCTGACCTGCTCCACCGGCTGCGCGACCCAGTCCGGGGTGAAGGACTTCGTCGGTTACGGCAGCGGCGCCGGCTCCGCCGAGGGCTCGCCGACCGGCAACCTGTCGAACGGCACCGCGGCCCTGCGCGCGGGCGGCGGCGCCACCGACACCGACAACAACGCGACGGACTTCGTGATCGGCTCGCCCGCGCCGCGCAACTCCTCCACCGGCGGGGGCGGAAACCCCGGCGGCACCCGCATCCACGACATCCAGGGCGCCGCCCGGGTCTCCCCGCTGGCCGGCAGCGCGGTCAGCGCCGTGCCCGGCGTGGTGACGGCCGTCGGCCCCAACGGCTTCTGGTACCAGGACCCGCAGCCCGACAACGACCCCGGCACCAGCGAGGGCGTCTACGTCTACACCTCCGGCGCGCCCTCGGTCGCGGTCGGGGACTCGGTCACGGTGAGTGCGACCGTCAGCCAGTTCCGCCCGGGCGGCACCGGCGGCACCACCAACCTGTCGATCACCGAACTGACCGCGCCCGCCGTCACGGTGGTCGCCCACAACGCGCCGCTGCCCGCCGCCACCCTGGTCGGCCAGGGCGGGCGGGTGCCCCCGTCCGCGGTCATCTCCGGCGTCACCTCCGGCGACGTCGAGACCGCGGGGAACTACCAGCCCGCCACCGACGGCCTGGACTTCTGGGAGTCCCTGGAGGGCATGCGGGTCGAGATCGACGACGCGGCCGTGGTCGGCCCGACCAACAAGTACGGCGAGCTCTCCGTCGTCCCGCAGGGCAGCGGCACCCGCACCAACCGGGGCGGCATCCTGCTGCAGGCGAACGACGGCAACCCGGAGCGGGTCGTCCTCGGGAAGGCGCTCGCCCCCACCCCGACCGCCAACGTCGGCGACACCCTGACCGGCGCCACCGTCGGCGTCCTCGACTACGCCTTCGGCAACTTCACCCTCCAGGTCACCGCGACCCCGACGGTCACCCCCGGCACCACCACCCCCGAGGTCACCGCCGCGCCGACGGCCGGCCAGCTCGCCGTCGCGACCTTCAACGTGGAGAACCTCGCCCCGTCCGACCCGCAGAGCAAGTTCGACGGCCTCGCGGCGGGCATCGTCACCAACCTGCGCTCGCCCGACCTGGTCGCCCTGGAGGAGATCCAGGACAACAGCGGCGCCACCAGCGACGGCACGGTGAGCGCCACCCAGACCCTGGCCAAGCTCACCGCGGCCGTCACCGCGGCCGGCGGGCCCTCCTACTCCTACCGCGAGATCGACCCGGTGGACGGCCAGGACGGCGGGCAGCCCGGCGGCAACATCCGCCAGGTGTTCCTGTACCGCACCGACCGCGGCCTCTCCTTCACCGACCGCCCCGGCGCCGGCTCCACCACCGCCGACTCCGTGGTGAACGCGGGCGGCACGCCGCAGCTGGCCTACTCGCCCGGACGGATCGACCCCGCCAACGCGGCGTTCAACTCCAGCCGCAAGCCGCTGGCCGGCGAGTTCCGCTGGAACGGCAAGCCGGTCTTCGTGATCGCCAACCACTTCAACTCCAAGGGCGGCGACCAGCCCCTCTTCGGCCGCTACCAGCAGCCGGCCCACCCCTCGGAGAGCCAGCGCCACGACCAGGCGACCGTGGTGAAGGACTTCACCGACCGGATCCTGGCCGTGGACCCGAAGGCCTCGGTCATCGTGCTCGGCGACCTCAACGACTTCGAGTTCTCGCAGACCGCCGACATCCTCACCGCCGGCGGCTCGCTCACCGACCTGCCGCGCACCCTGCCGCTGCCCGAGCGCTACACCTACGTGTACGAGGGCAACTCGCAGGTGCTGGACCACATCCTGATCTCCGGCGCGCTCGCGGCCACCGCGTACAGCTACGACATCGTGCACATCAACAGCGAGTTCAGCACGCAGCTCAGCGACCACGACCCGCAGGTGGTGCGCATCCCGCTGCCGTAGCGGGCCCGACGACGGTGCCGGTCTCCCCGCGGTTCGGGGAGACCGGCACCGTTCGTGGGGGCGGGAACGCTAGCCGAGCAGCAGGAACTTGGTGGACGGGGTGTTCCGGTAGGTGCTGCAGTCGGTGTTCTGGGTGGTCGTGCTGTACGTGAAGCCGTAGGGGACGTCACAGGCCCAGAGGCCGCTGTACGGCTTGCGGAGGTGGAAGGCGTTGGACTGGCCGCCGCCCGTGGTGAGGTTGCAGGCGGTGCCCCAGACGAGGTAGTCGTAGGTGAACTCCGGGGTGCCCACGCAGGCGACCAGGCCGTCGACCGGCTTGCGCAGGTGGTACTGGTTGGACTGCACGCCGCTGATCTGGCTGCAGGCGAGACCCCAGGTGATGTTGTCGTAGACGAAGCCGGGCGTGCTCCGACAGGCCGTCAGGCCGTCGTACGGGGTCCGCAGGTGGAACTGCGGCGAGTTCCAGCTGCCGCCGCCGCTGCAGCTGCGGTTCATCGACACCTGGTCGTAGACGTACCCGGCCGGGACCTCGCAGGCCCAGGAGCCGTCGAGGCCGGTGGTGGTGGCCTTCGCGGGGGTCGCGGCGACCGCGCCCGAGAGCAGGAGGGCGAGGGCGGCCAGTGCGGCGAGCAGCAGGCGGGCGAAGCGGGTGTGCGCGTGTGCGGTGGGCATGGTTCTCCCAGGGTCGTGGCCGGACACGGGGTCCGGCGCGGGAACAACGGGACATGCGGTACCGTGCGGGCCGACAACGGGAGTTGCGGCCCGCCGAAGGTTTTAGCACGGTGTCGTCACGGCCGCCTCACGAACCGCTCAACTCGGGTGGATGTTGTGAAGGCCCGGCCGGAACTCCGACCCGACCGGACCCCCGCCGCGGCCCCTTGAGTTCCAGGGGCCGGGGCGGGGTTCCGTCGGGTGCCGGTCCGGTCGAACGGCACGCCAGGACCCGTCTCAGCGCGTGACCACCCAGGACAGGCTCGCGGTCAGCTTCGCGCGCAGCGCCGGGTCCGCGACGGCCGGGGTCGGGTCGGTGGCGACGGCGGTGAGGGTGTGCGGCCGGGAGCGCGGCCCGGTCAGCTTGAGCTCGGCCAGGTCCAGCGCGGTGCGGCCGTTCAGCCGGGGCAGCTCGCGCCCGTCCAGGTACCAGCGGAGCCGGGTCGCGGGCACCGGCAGGTCGACGGTGAGGCGGTCCGCGGGGGTGAGCCGGCTGCCGCCGGGGGTGGGGCTGGTGAGCGGGGTGGCGTGGCGGTAGAAGCCCGCGATCATCGCCTCACGCCCGGGCAGGTTGAACTCGCGTCCGAGCGAGCGCATGATCGAGTTCTCGGTCGGGCGGTAGAGCCCGGTGGGGTAGTAGCCGCCGCCCTCGTACGTGCCGACCGTGCCGCCGTCCGGCGAGGCCTGCCCCAGCCAGCGCGACCACTTGGTGCCCTGAGCGCGCATCCGGTCGGCGGTCAGGGTGCTGATGTTGGCCTCGGCGGGTTCGTCGCCCTGGTACGTCCCCTGGCCGTCGTAGGCGTACTCGTCGGCCAGCTTGCCCAGTGAGTGCCCGGTCTCGTGCACCGCGATCTGCCCGGACTTCGCGTTGCCGCCCGCCACGGTGGCGATGCCCTCGTAGCCGACCGAGGACTTGACGTCGTTGTAGCCGGCGCCGCCGTACTTGGCGGTGTTGGCCACCACGAGCACCAGGTCCGCCTGCGGGGCCTTCGCCGCGTACGACTCGACGGCCTTCTCGTCCACGCAGAGCAGCCGCTCCACGCCGTCGCACCAGAAGTACGAGCCCAGCGCGGTGTGCCGCACCGTCGCCCGGTCCGGGTCCCCGGTCACGCCCGACTCGGGGGAAACGGCGTTCACCGCCCAGACGTTGAACAGTGAGCGGTAGGTGGCGTAGGGCTCGACGGAGGTCATCTCGCGCCACTTCTGGTCCGCGTCCGCACGGAACTTGTCCTGCTCCTGCGCCGTGTACCCGTCGCCGATCACCACCACGTCCAGCTTGGTGGCCGGTTCGCCGTTGTGGACCAGTGCCGTGACCTCGCCGTCCCCCTGCACGGGCGCCAGGCCCTGGGGGTGGCCGGCGAGGTAGGGGGAGGCGGCCGGGGCCTGGGCGCGGGAGATGCCGCCGTCCTCGGCGAACACCTCCACCTGACGGGTCGGCGGGGTGCCGTCCGCGGGGCGGCTCCAGGCCGGTGCGGCCCCCAGCACCGTTCCGGCGAGTACGGTGGCGAGCAGGGCGGTGGTGGTCCTGAGGGTGGTGCGGTGCACGGGTGTCCTTCCGGAGGTGCGGTCTGTGGCCAGCCCCCTTCCCATGTCGATAACCTGACAATCATTTGTCATGCCGGATAGTCGGCCGAGCGATGGAGGTGCTCGCGTTCGTCCGCGTCGGTGAACTCGACCTCGAAGGACAGGCCCGCCTCCGCCAGCGCCGCGAGAAGGACGTCGATCCGGTCGGGGTCCACGAACCCGGTGAACGTCACGGGCTCCAGCGGCAGCAGCTCCAGCTCGGCGAACGCGTTCTCCACCTCGAACTCGGTCCACCCCGACCGCCGGACCCGCCACCCGGCGGCGTGGAAGCGCGCGGCCGCCCGTCCCGCGTCCGCCGCCGAGGGCAGCGATCCCCGGACGTTGTCGGCGAGTTCGATGCGGGCCAGGGCGGCGGCGTCCAGGCGCGGCCCGCCCGTTCCGGCGGAGGAGAAGTCCATGCCGGACGGTACCAGCCCGGTGGGAACGCCGTTCCGGGGCGGGACGCGGGGGACGGGTCCGCGCGGAGGACGTCACCGGCGCTGGGGGCCGGCCGCCTTCGGACTCGTGCACAGCGCGTCGTCGACCAGCCTGTTCTCCGCCTCCGCCACCCGCAGGACGTCCCCGTCGGTGGCGGCCTGGACGCCCGACAGCGAGACCGTGACGCTGCGCCGGCCGTCGGCGGTGACGCCGGCGGTGCTGATCCACCCGGCGTCACCGCCCTCGTGGCCCCAGTACTCCCCGCCGCAGGACAGCCGGCGCGAGAAGATCCCCAGCCCGGCCCGGGCGCCCGGCATGAACCGCTCGAACTTCTCGCCGACCTCGACGGTCCGGGTCATCTCCGCCAGCTGCGCCGGTGCCAGGAGCCGGCCGCCGAGCAGGGCGCCGAAGAACCGGTCGAGGTCGGCGGTGGTGGAGACGAGCCCGGCCTCGCCGTTGGTGCCCGAGCCGACCTGCTCGGTGACGTCCACGAGCGGCTCGCCGGCCGCGAACCTCTGGTAGGTCTCGGCGTGCGGCCGGGGCAGGGTGGGGGACGTACCCGGGTGGAAGGTGTGATCGAGGCCGAGCGGCCGGACGATCCGGTCCCCGACCTCCTCGTGCCAGGGACGCCCGGTGACCCGCTCGATGATCATCCCGAGCAGGACGTAGCCGGTGTTGCTGTAGTTCCAGCCCGTGTCGGGGTCGAAGTCCGGGCCGTGGGCCATCGCCCGGGCGACGATCTGCTCGGGTGTGTACGCGTCCGACCGGTGCTGCCGGAAGTCCTCCGCCGAGGTGTAGTCCGGGTAGTCGTCATGGATGCCGCTGGTGTGCCGGAGCAGCTGGCGGACAGTGATCGCGCGACCGTCGTTGCCGTTTCCGGACACCACGCCGGGCAGCCACCGATCGACCGGGTCGTCCAGGGAGAGCCTGTTCTCGCCGGCGAGCTGCAGGGTCACGGTGGCCACGAACGTCTTGGTGATGCTGGCGATCCTGAAGTAGCCGTTCCGGGGCACCGGCTGGCGTCCCGTCAGATCGGCGACGCCGCCGACGGCGGTCAGGTTCCGGCCGTCGGAGGTGACCACGCGGGCCTGGACTCCGGTGGCGCCGACCGCGGTGAGCGCGTCGGCGTCGCGCTGGAGCCGGATCCGGAGCCGGTCGTCGTACTGCGGGGCGGCCGGCGCCGCGGGCGCGCCGGTGGAGAGGGTCACGGCCGCGACGGCGGCCAGCGTGACGTTCTGTCGGACGGATCGGTGGCGCCGCCGCGGGGCACGCATCGGTGAAGTCGTCATGGGCGTTGACGCTAGGTCGGGGTGGGGAGGCCGGACGATACCGCTCACCCGTCATAAAAGAGGGTAGTGGGCTGTAATGCCCGGCCCGGCCCCCATGGTCCAGACTGGTGCGGATGAAGCACCATGGGGCCGGTCGGCTTTCGGAGATGTGGCGCGGTCTGGGCTACCTGTTGGGGAGCCTGCTCACCGCTGCGGTCGCCGTGCTGGCGCTGCCCGTACTCGCCGTCCCGGTCACGGCCCGCTCCTGGGCGTCCTGGCACCGCCGCCGCGCCGACCGGCTGCTGGGCTCTCCGCGCTCCGGCCCGGTCCGGGTCGGCCCGTGGCGACTCCTCGGCTGGCTCTGCGCCTGCACCGTGACCGCCCTGGCGTTCGGCCTCGTCCTGCTGTTGTGCGCGGGCAACGCCGTGACCACGGCCGTCACGGTGCCCCTGTGGTGGGCGCTGCCCGCCGGCACCCGCGCGGGCGGCTTCGCCGCCGGTGTCCCCCTGACCGGGTGGGGCACGGCGCTGACCCTCGGGACCGCACAAGCCGTCGCCTTCGCGGCCCTGACCTACTGGCTGGCTCCCCGGCTGGCCCGCCTGCACGCCCGGACCTGCGTCGCGCTGCTGTCCCCCTCGACCGCCACGCGGCTGGCACAACGGGTGGAGACCCTGACCGAGACACGGGTGCACGCCATGAACGCGCACGGCGCGGAACTCCGCCGGATCGAACGCGACCTGCACGACGGCACCCAGGCCCGGCTGGTGGCCATCGCGATGCGGCTGGGCGTGGCCCGTGAGCTGCTGAGCGACGACCCCGGGCTGGTGGCCGGGCTCCTGGAGGAAGCGCACGAGAACACCGAGGAAGCCATGACGGAGCTGAGAGTGGTGATCCGGACGATATACCCGCCGATCCTCGCCGACCGCGGCCTCGCCGGGGCGCTGACCGCGCTGGCGTCCCGCTCGGCGATCGACACCACCCTCGACATCGGCTCCGGTGGCTCCGGCGACCTCGACACGGTCCCCGCCGCGGTCGAGGCCGTCGCCTACTTCACGATCGCCGAGGCGCTCACCAACGCCGCCAAGCACAGCCGGGCCACCCGGACCGCCGTCCGCGTCGCACGCGACGGCGACCGGCTGGCGATCGAGGTCACCGACGACGGCGTCGGCGGCGCCGACGAGACGCTGGGCACCGGCATCACCGGAATCCGCCACCGCGTCCTGGCGCTCGACGGCACCGTCCACCTGCACAGCCCCGGCGGCGGCCCGACCACGATCACCGTGAGCCTGCCGTGCGCGTCGTGATCGCCGAGGACAACGTCCTGCTGGCCAACGGGCTGGAACTCCTGCTGACCGCCAAGGGCTTCGAGGTCGCCGCGATCACCCCGGACGCCCCCGGCTTCCTCGCCGCCGTCACCGAGCACCGCCCGGACGTCGCCATCGTCGACGTACGGCTGCCGCCCGGGTTCCGCGACGAAGGCATCCACGCCGCGATCCGCGCCCGCCGCCTGCACCCCGGCCTGCCCGTGCTCGTCCTCTCCCAGTACGTCGAGCAGCAGTACGCCGGCGAGCTGGTCTCCGACGGCCGCGGCGGCGTCGGCTACCTCCTCAAGGACCGGGTGAGCCGGGTGAGCGAGTTCACCGACGCACTGCGGCGGGTCGCCGCCGGCGGCACCGTCATGGACCCCGAGGTGATCGGCCAGCTCCTCACCCGGCCCGCCCGCGACCCGATCGCCGCCCTCACGCCGCGCGAACGCGAGGTCCTCGCCCTGATGGCCGAAGGAAAGGACAACACCACCATCGCCACCCGGCTCGTCATCACCGACAACGCCGTCCACAAGCACATCGGCCACATCTTCGCCAAACTCGGCCTCTCGCCGGCCGACAGCGGCCACCGCCGCGTCCTCGCCGTCCTCACCTACCTCAGCCGCCGCTGAGGAACCCGGCCGGTCGGCCCGCCGCCCGCAGGTCGTCCCGCACTCCGCCCCGCCTGTCGGCCCGGTGGAACGCCCATCCGGAACGCCCACGCGGAACGCCCGGCCGGGAAGCCCGGCCGAGCGCTCCGCCCAGGTGTGCGGGTCGGGGTCAGAACTGGGTGCTGACCGTGACGCCGCTGAAGTCGGTGACGGCGTACAGGCTGAGGTAGCGGTAGCCGGCGGTGGGGTTGGTGACGGTGAGGGACTGGGTGGTGCCGGTGCCGGTGGAGGAGGCGGTGAAGGCCTTCGGCGAGGCCCAGGTGTCCGCGTTGTAGTAGAGGTGCGCGGTGCCGGTGCCGCCGGAGGTGGTGACCTTCAGCGTGGTCGTTCCGGCCGGCAGGTAGACGTACAGGTAGTCGAGGTTGCCGGCGGTCGCGGCGCGGCCGCCGCGCGAGCAGTTCCGGCCCATCGCGTCGGCGCGCTGCTCGGTGCAGGCCGGCAGGACGACCGGGGCGGCCGTCACGGTGACGGTGGCCGGGGTGGTGGAGATCCGGCCGGTGTCGTCGGTGGTGGTCAGGGCGACGGTGTAGCTGCCGGCCGCCGCGTAGGTGTGGCTCGGGTTGCGCTCGTCCGAGGAGGTGCCGTCGCCGAAGGTCCAGTGCCAGGCGGTGATCCGGCCGGAGCCGGTCTGCACCGACCGGTCGTTCACGCTGACGGTCGCGCCGTTCACCGAGGTGTCGAACAGGGCGGTCGGGCCGGGGTTGTAGCAGGCGCCGCCGGCGCAGGCGTCGAGCCAGGCGTCGAAGTCGGCGTCGTAGGAGGTGCCGAGGCTGTTGTAGACCGCGTAGCCGCCGGGGTAGTCACCGACGCGGAACCGGGCCAGCATGGCCTGGACGTCGGCCGGGTGCTTCTCCACCATGTACCGGGTGGCCAGGTAGCCCCACGGGTAGACGCGGGTCGAGTCCGAGTTGCCGGGGGTGCTCTGGAAGAGGGTGCTGAGCTTGTAGGTGTGCTTGGCGGCCTGGGCCATCGCGTCGGTGTCGGTGGCGCCGCGGTAGCTGTGCGAGACGTACTCGGCGAGGCCCTCGACCCACCAGATGTCCGGGACGGACATCTGGGTGCGGTAGTTGCCCTTGAGGTCGTAGATGCTGTCGAGGTAGTGGGTGTACTCGTGGTTGAGGTTCCACACCCGGGCCGGGTCGTTGTTGTTCCAGGTCTTCTGGTACATCACGGTCGCGGCCAGCTTGTTCGGGTCGGTCGCGTCCATGACGGTCTGGCCGCCGTTGTCGGTGTCGTTGCCGAAGATCGCCCACGAGTAGGTGGTGTAGTCGGTCTTGTTGGCGAAGATCCCGAAGGTGACGTTCTGGGCGTACTGGTTCGGGATCGGCCCGTTGTCCTTGACCACGCCGTGGAAGAAGGCGTCCTGGTTGCGCAGGCTGGCGCAGACGGTGGCCAGTTCCTCGGCCGACAGCGCCTGGGCCTGGATGGTCCGGTTGTCGCAGACCAGCTGGTGCGGCAGGACCACCGAGGTGAGCTTGGCGGGCAGGTTGCAGATGTCGTAGTACGAGCACTGGCCGCTGTTGTAGTACGCGGCCTGGACGGCCGTGTGCACGTACAGCGGCGCCGCCGGCGTCAGCAGCGGCGCGGCGTCCAGCACCTTCCTGACCAGCGGCTTGACCAGGGCTTCGACGGCGGGGCCGCTCCCGGCCATCCGGGCCAGGTCGTTGCCCGCGTTGGTGTCGAGGACCTCGTTGGGCCCGCCGATCAGGTCCTTGTGGTTGATCGCGAAGTCGGCGAGGGAGACGGCGAGGCTCGGGTCGGCGGCGACCGCCCTGACGAAGTCCTGGTTCGAGTTGCCCCGCCAGAGCGGGTACTGCAGCACGGAGTTGACCGCGCCGACCATCTTCGGGACCGCGTTGTAGGAGTTGTTGTAGTCGTCCAGTATCCGCTTGTAGACGCCCAGGTAGCCGGCCTGGACGTTGGCGCTGTCGGTGAGCCACACCACGTCCCTGAGCACGATGCCGTTGCCCTCGGTGACGTCGTGCCAGCGGGCCCCGGCGAAGAACGCGTCCAGGGCGGCCCGGACGGCGGTGGTGAGCTCGCCGGTGTACGGGCCGGCCGCGTCGGGGTAGTAGAACTGGATGTAGTAGCCCACCTGCAGGTAGAGCGCCAGCTGCTGGATGCCGGTCGAGTTGTCGCCGGTGTAGCCGGCCGCCAGGTCCTTGAAGGCGGCCGCGACGGACAGCATCCGGGACTGCCGGAAGATGCCCGGGTCGGCGCCACCGCTGCTGTACAGGCCCCGAATGCACTCCGGGGTCGAGCTCTTGATGAACGCGACCAGGTCGGCCCCGTTGCGGGCGGCGAAGTCGGCCGGGGTGCAGGCCTGCGCGGCGGCCGCGGCCGCTTCCGAGCCGGAAAGGGCCTGCGGGGCAAGGGACTTGGGCGCGACGGGGGCGGCCGTCGCGGCCGTTGCGGCCGTTGTGGCCGGCCCGCCCATGAGTCGCTCGCCGATCAGCGCCGGGGGCAGCGGGGCCGCGGGCGCGGCGGGCTCCTCGGAGCCCGCCGTCGCGCCGGCGGTGGGCGCGGTGGGTGCGGCGGGTGCGTTCGGGTCGGTCGGGGTCGGGGTCGGGGTCGGGGTCGTGGTCGGGGCGGCCGCGGTCAGGGCCGGGGCGGCGGTGACGGCAGCGGGTGCCGCGAAGGCCTGGGCCGGCAGCACGGCGGTGGCCGTGGCACAACAGGCGACGACGCCGGCCGCGAGCGTGGAGAGTCTTGTGCGCAGGAGCACGCCGAGTCCTTCTTCGAGTGGGGGCAGCCCGACGTGGGGTCGGACTGAGTGAAGGAGATGAGGAGATTGGCGTGGATCCTGTCACTGACCGGCCATCAGAACAATGTCACAGGTTATATGGCACGCGATTTTCAGCCACCTCGCGCCCACCACGCCCCGATACGTGGCTGACCTGCGACGGTCCGGTCCGGGGGCGGCGCGGCGGACGGGCGCCGGAGGTCCGGCAGGTCACGAGCCAGGAGATTTGCCCGAGGCCGCGCGGGCCGGCGGGCCACCCGGAGTGGCCGATCTCCGCCCCCGCCCGTAAAGGCGGACCCCGGGCCAGGGCGCCGCCCACGCCCCACGGCCGCCCCCACCGGGCCGCGGGCCCCTTCACCCCCACTCCGACCCCTCGGCCAGCCGGCGGTACCACCAGAACTCCGTGCGCCACCGGCGCCGGTGAGCGAACGGGTCGGGGAGAGTGCGACGCAGGAACACCGCATCCAGCGGCCTCACGAGTCGGCCGAGCTCGGCGCGCGCCCGTCCCGGCAGTCTCTCCAGGACCTCCTCCAGCACGTCACGTGCGTGCCTGACGTCCTCGAACGAACACCCCGAGCACGAGCAGGACGACTCCCGCGGATACAGCGGACGCCTTCCCGGCGGGTGCAGGAACTCGCGGTATCGCCGCAACGCCCGGTCGGTGGCACCCGGGTGCAAGTAGAAGCCGGCGCTCAGGCGCTCGACCCGGTACACCGCCCGGCTCGCCCCGGCGGAGAGCCCGTGAATCCGGAACGGCGGGGCCGGCCCCCGGATACGGGAAACCGGTCGCTCAGTGCGCAGCGCGCGTGGACGCCTACGCGGCATCGGCCTTTCGACACATGATCACGGGAGTCATGATGCCAGGTGGGACTTCGCCGCCGCACCCGGTTTCCGGCGACCGTTGCCGCCCTCGCCGCCCCGTGAGGGGCAGCAACGGGACGACCCTGTTGCCGGAACTCACCCTGCCACCGCGGTAGTTGAGCCGATCGCCCGCGCGGAAGCCCCGTGGAACCGGTCAGCCGGTGCCGGGCCCGCGCACGGCCGCCGTCTCCTCGCCGAGCTCAGGACGCTCGATGCTCGACCCACTGCCGTACGACGCCCGGAGCGAGAGCACCTTCGCCCCCGGATCGGCCCCCAGCCGGTGCGCTCGCCGTGTCTCTGCAGCGGCACGACCCCGGCGGAACACGAGGAGCCCTCCGAGTTCGTCGACGACGAACCCATTAGGCGCATCGCCCTCTCCGGGCCGCCAGCGCGGCGCCAAGTCCTAATGGGGTCCGGGATTTGCGCGGACAGCACGATGAGCCGGAAGCATCCGATCATGCCCGGCTCATTTGCGGCTTTTTCTTTGACTGTTCGTTCAATTGGCGGTTCTGGTCATTGGGACCCGGGCTCCGGCTCGGTTCCACGGTCGGTGAACGGTATCCGTGTTTCCGATCCCGGGTTTCGTGCTCGGCGTTTCTTGTTGTGTGTGTGGTGTGGTGTGGGGTTAGGGGAAGATGTTGTGGCCGGGGGTGAGGGTGTGGGTGGGGTCGTAGGTGTTTTTGGCGTTG